>NZ_JBQCDF010000122.1:0-13154 GCF_051961495.1 Cytophaga sp.
TCTTATCATTCAGCTGCATCCATTGTCTGGCGCCTGTTGTTGCCAGCTCTGTCTCATTATAATTCAGCAATCCTTTTACAGTAATCCATTGTAGTGGTGCCCAGCCATTAGGGCTATCCCATTGAAAGGGAGATGTCTTTAGTGTAGTAACAAACCCTCCCGGTTGAAGAAAGTCAGCTTTAATTTTTTTAGCGACTTCTTTTGCCTGCACTGGAGTTGCCATATTAAAGAACAGTGGGAAGGCAGCAGCCAGTGAGTGGCATGGCGTTGTTATTTTCTGTACAAAATCATAATCCATAAAAAAAAGATCCTGGTCACTCCAGCAATATTTTAAAATAGCATTCTTTCTTTTTACTGCCAGTGAAAAATAGATACTTTCTTTTTCCAGTTCTCCTTTTAATTTATATGCTTTGCTGATGGTTTCTTCCAGATGATATAGCAGACAATTAAGATCTACCGGTATGATTTCTGTTATATAGCTTGACTGAAATGTTTGTCCATCGCGTAACCAACGTGAACTGAAGTCCCAGCCGGACTCACAGGCGGCACGGATCTCGCGGTACATATCTGCTGCTTTATCTGCAGGCATACCCTTGGAAGAACGTAACTCTTTCGAATATCCTTCCGGCCGTGGTGTATCTTTTCCGTCCCAATAACGATTGAGTATTTCGCCATCAGGCATTCGTACAACCCTTTCGACACATACGTTTTCATCGGTTAGCAGTTCTGAACTTTTCATCCAGAATGCATATTCTTTTTCCAGGTAGGGTAAATACTTTATATAAACAAGCGGATCTTTGTCGGCGAGAATATCGATCATTAAAGAATAAAATGGCGGTTGTGAACGTGTCATAAAATACGTCCTGTTTCCATTTGGGATAAAGCCGAATGTATGGATCAGGAATGAAAAATTATTGACCATATTTTCAATGAGCTCATACCGGCTGGATTCCTGAAGTCCGAGCATAACAAAATAACTGTCCCAATAGAAAATTTCCCGGAAACGTCCTCCTGGTACAATATAAGAATAGGGAAGACTGATCAGGGATGAATGTGTTTTTTGCATGCTGGCTTGTCTGGTTAATACTTCCCAGAGATTATCAATATGTTTGGTAATGGTAACGGTTGTATCAGCAGTATATTGAGAATGGTCGAGATCAGGAAGTGTGAAATACTCATAAACAAAGGCTTTCAGGTCAAAACCGGTTGTGTCTTTTTCTGCATTGTATTTGTTCAGAATCTCGTCGATGGAAATTTTAGGAATACAATCAGTAAAGGTTTTATCATCCGGAAAAACTTTTGTTATCTGCACGTTTGCAAACAGCTCTCCATAGATCTCATCAGGGCTTTGGAATTGCATGGAGGAAGTTTCAAAAATCAACATGGTATCGGATAAATGAATTTTTGTTTATTTTTTTTCAATGCTAAAGATGTTAAAATCAATAAATATGATTTTACAGGAAAAATGAAAACTGTTACATACTTTTAATATCATTTCTTAAATTACATTTATTATCAGAACATTTATGAAAAAAATCTACCTTGCTTTAATCAGCTTTATTGTTTTAGTTACAGTGGTAGGCATTATCTATTATAGACATTTCCGTTACGTGAATACTACGAATGATACGTTCGACTGTAAAGTTGGAGAAACATTTAAAATAAGGTTGTATGAAAACGGTTCTACGGGCTATGTCAATTGCTGGCTGAACGAATGTCAATGCAAGCTCGTACAACAAGTAAAAACAGATTTTATACCATCCATTTATTCCAGACTCGGTTACGATGGGGCAGGCGGCGTTAAGGTATTAACATTTAAAGCTGTATCTCCCGGTCATGGCACCATTAAATTTGCCAGTTGTTTTATAGGGGGCAACGAGGAATGCGAAGACTTTACGCCTGAAAATACGCCACCTGATAACGAATTTATTATTGATGTGCGTAAATAAATGGAATCAACATTATTTTCCAAACGGTAAATATAATGTAAATACAGCGCCTTTATTAAGTTCGCCATGGGCAGTGATAAAACCGTGGTGGTTTTGGGCAATTTTATTACAGATTGACAAGCCTATACCTGTACCATCGAATTCTGTTTTTGCATGCAGGCGCTGGAATACTTCAAAAATTTTACTTTTATATTCTGGATCAAATCCAATACCATTATCACTGATGGCGATTTGATGGTATAATTCGTTCTCATGCGCATTCGGATTCCCGATGTCGTTACCCATGAGTAATGATGCGCTGATCTTAATAACCGGCGGGACACCCGGTTTTGCAAACTTAATGGAATTTGAAATTAAATTAATGAAGAGCTGCCTCAATTGGAAAGGGATTCCCTGTACATCCGGCAGATTGGCTATTTCCAGAGTGCCTTGCTTTTCTTTTAAGCTGTCTGTAAACTCTGTTTTAATTTCCTGCAGCAATACATTCAGGTTGGTTGTTTCAAATATTTTATCTGAAACATTGGTTCTTGAATAAGTGAGGAGGTCATTGATCAGTGTTTTCATTTTATGCGCAGCCTGACGGATGCGTTCAAAATAGATAGCGCCTTCCTGAGAAAGTGTTTGGCTGTCTGTCTCCTGAATTCTGCTGATAAATGTCTGGATCTTTCTTAATGGTTCCTGTAAGTCGTGGCTTGAAATATAAGTAAAGGAGCGGAGTTCCTGGTTCATATTTTCAAGTTCCTGATTGGCATTTTTTAATTCTTTGGTGCGCTCTATTATTAAGGCTTCCAGATATTGCGCCATGGTTTTCTGATCCTGAATATCGGTGCTGGTACCAACCCACATTTGTATTTCGCCGGCTTTGTTGCGTTGCGGAAGTGCCCGGCTCAGCTGCCAGCGGTACTCGCCGGTATTTTTTTTGAAACGATGTTCATATAAAAAATTTTCTCCGGTACGGATGCTATGCATCCATTTTTCAATATTCACTGCGCGATCGTCCGGGTGTACAATCTGCAGCCAGCCTTCCTCATATACCTGTTTAGGCGTAAGGCCAGTATAATCAAAAACAGATTGATTGAAATAGTTTAAATTGCCCTCTGTGTCGCTTGTCCATACAAACTGTGGCATAGAGTCTGCAAGTAGTCTGAATTTTGAAAGACTGAGACTTAATTCTTCTTCATCTCGTTTCCGTGCTGTTATGTTTTCAGCAACACCAATTAATTTTATCAGCGTACCATCTTTATGATAGATGCCTTTGCCGGATGTTGAGATCCAACGGAGCTCATTGTCTTTGGTGATAATCCTGTATTCAGCAGAATAATTTCCGGTATTGCTGCGGATGTGCTGCATTTTCAGTTGCAGTTCCATTCTATCATCCGGATGGGTTGCATGTCGTATATCATCCATGGTTACATGCATGTCCAATGGAAAATCAAAATGAAGCTTACAGATATCGTCAAAAGCTACTTCTCCGGTTTCATAATTCAATTCATAGGAACCGAGGTTGCCAGCTTTCATGGCAATCTCAAGCCTTTCATTGCTCTGCCTGATTTTTTCTTCAGCTGTTTTGCTTTCAGTAATATCCATTACAGTACCCATGATTTTTTCTGCGGCACCATGTTTATCAAAAAAAACTTTTCCGCTTGTCTGGATCCAGTGTATGGATTGGTCGTTCCATACTATACGCAATTGATATGATAAACTTCCTGTCTGAAGTGATGTTCTATGTGCCTCGTTCCGGATATGCATATCATCCGGGTGTACGTGTTTAACAAGCTCTTCGTGTGAAGGGCGTTCATCCGGACTAAAACCGAAAATGGCAATGTGCCTGTCGGAATAATTTATAGCCCCGGTCTTAAGATTAAGTTCATAGGTACCCAGGTTGGCTGATTCAATAGCAATGTTCAGCTTGCGCTGGTTTTCCATTGCTGTGTCTTTGCTTAGTACCTGTTCAGTTACTTCTGAACAAACAATCATCAGTCCGGGCGAAGGATCTAACTCATCTTCCAGAGATTTGATAATGAAATTAAAAAATCCTGGTTGTAGTATATTATTTCTTTGCAGCGAATATTCCAGTTCATTACCGATAAAAGGTTTTCCTGAATGAATGACACCATTGAGCAGTTCAGCGACATTCTGGCTTTGTAATTCAGGTAGCGCTTCGAAAAGCTTTTTTCCAATAAGGTCTGCTTTTTTATCGATAAGTTCTAAGAAAAGATCATTGGCAAATTCGAAAATGAAACTCTTGCCTCTTAGTATACAGATAGCAATAGGAGCCTGGCTAAAATGGTTGTGCAGTTTCCGTTCAAAGAATTTTTTTGAAAGAAATAATTCTTCTGTTTGTTCTTTTATTCGCTGATCCAGATCTGTAATACTTTGACGAAGTTCTAAGAGCTCTTTATAATTGGTATGTATGAGGTCTTCTGAATCGTATGGAAAATTCAGATTATCTTCTTTAACCTTTTTTTCAATAATTGTCAGGAATTCAGTAAATGTATCAGCAGATGATTCCAGCTTGTGTAAGCTATTCCTGGCCTCGTTGGCCTGGCCTGAATGATATTGCAGTATGAGTTGTTCTGCGGATTCGTGAATATATTTATGGATACGTTCAAGCTCAATCATTTCAGGAATGTGCCCATATAGCTTTAATGCATGGGCATAAATCCATTGGCCTATTTTGCTATCGATGGGAGAGATGATGGAGTGTACATCCATTTCAGCACCATATAGAATAGATTTTAACTTTGTTCTGAAAAGTAGATGCCTCGTTCTGGCCTGTTCAAAATCTAATTCTATTTTATGCATTCATGAATGAAGTAAAAATCAGGCGACAGAAACAATGAATTTTTCTTTTGATATCTGATTGACTTCGTTGATCCAATCAATTTCAAGAACCTTTTTCAGAGTTTTTTTTAAAAGGGAAAAGCTGTTGGGTTTGCAGATATAATAAGAGGCACCATTTTCATAGGCTTTGTTAACGGCTTCTTCCTGGGCGGTTGTTGAAAATATAATAATCGGTAAGCGTTTTAACGCTGTATTTTTTTTGATCTCGGTCAGGCATTCAAAACCATTTTTAGCCGGCATGTTCAGATCTAAAAAGATAATATCAGGCAGACGTACCGGTGGCGTATATAAAATCTCCATCAGTTCTCTGCCATCTGCAGCTGTTGTTAAGGTATATTCTTTACAAACTTCTTTCAGAGCATCCTGAAAAAACGATCTATCGTCTTCATCGTCATCTGCTAGATAAATATTTTTAGATCGGCACATGGTCAAATATAATCAAAAAAATACAATTTCTATGAGTTGTTTAGGTATGGTATGCCGGTAAAGCCAAATATGTTCTTTAGACGTTGTAACATACATTTTTTGTCAGATAATTAAGATTTTAGTATTGATTAAATAGAATCCTGTTTGGTTGATAAAATAATTATTTGTCTTATTTAAAACATATAATTTTATACTGATTTTTTACTAAAACGTATCAATCTGGTAAATAAAAATGCCCGTTGATTATTCTATCAACGGGCATTTTTATTTTAGTCGTATGACTCAGTTCTACTATTTTTTCTTTTCAAGTAAACACCCTTGTAAGGAAATTGTATAGGAGATTATTTTTTTGGTATTAATATAGATTAAAAACCTTGTTACAGATAAAGGAAATCCATATTTATTTTGTTGGTAAATCAGTGTTGATAAATCAATTTGACTACTAGTTATAAAAGATTGTTATTTAGGCAATTAAAACCACTTAAATTATAACAACATGGAAGAAGTAACTGTTTATTTGCTCGTTGAAGGAAGTTCTGAGCCGTATCTTTTTAGAGAATTTAAAGAAGAAAGATTATACATAACTTCTGGTAACGGAATTGTTCAAGTAGTCGATAATCCAACACATGTCTATTTTTCTGGTCCTTCAGATAAATTCATTGCTGTAAGAGAACCTAAAGGAAAATAGTAACAATGTTAATGTTATTAGAGTAAGATTAACCTACAATATAGAATTTGATAGTTCTATATTTGTTAGTTTTAGGATCATACTCTTTGATTACCTTAATCAGTAATGCTTTTGTCATAGTGGTATTTGTTTAAGGAAACAATTATTAATCCCTAGGTTCTGGTAAAACCTAGGGATCTTTTATTACACCAATACCATTAAAAAAGTTCAGAAATCATTAATGAAGAAAGTAGTAATTTACTATATCTACGACGGACATGTAGCTCCAAGAATTTTTAAAACTATCGAATCAACCTCAATAAAAATACTCTCCAATAGTTCAACAATTGCGATTAAGAACAACGAAGGTAAAACATTATTCTCGAGACCTATCAAAAGATTTACAGCTGTAATTGAAAGATGATCATTGTGCATACTCAGCACGTAATTGTATCAAATCAGAATAGAGTTGATACTTCCTGTCGAAGTTGTATGCAATGTTACAATGAATGTATTTAGAAAATTGAATTGTTACTTCAACATATCGACCTGTAAAAATGAGTTGTCCTGTTTCTTCATCCTCTTCTGATACTTCTATTACATCACATAATTCAGCATCGCCATACAGCGTTTGATAAAAACAAAACCTTCCGTCTTTGAATTCAATTTTTCCTTGCACATCTGTTTGTCCATCGTTATTATACCAACCGTCACCATTATCTCTTTTAGGTAAATTTTTGTCTAGCTGAGAATAGACGTAAGAGTAGAATACAGCCGTAAATTCTGGTATAGGAGTCTTTAGCGTTTTAGATTCTTTTTTCTTACTCACAGTTTTTTCTTTTCTTGTTTTGGATAAACTATCAGCTGTCTTTAAAGAATCTTTTAGAAATAATTCTCTTTGTTGTGCTCTGAAAATAGAATCCTTTTTTGATTGGTGTATTGAATCTCGTTTAACTGAAAGATTGTCGTTATGAGTTTGTTCATTAGGTGAAGTACAAGCATTCAAAAGAATAACAATTGAAAGTGATGTTAAAATTCTCATTTGTTTTGGCGGTTTGTACCAGGAGGTTCTACAGGCGGTTAAAAAGAAATAGGACGTGAACCTCATACTGTTCACCCTAACCGTGGTACCGCCAAGCACCTAGAAGGAATAAACAAGCAGAAGCCACGCCCATATAGGCGTACTATCTACTTTAGTCTTTCCTTCTTTTGAAATTTTTGGCGGTTTTCGGTTAAGAAGACTACAGCAACGTACTATATTTTGAATTATTTATCGTTTGTTAAATCATATGTTATCCAGTGTTACGTATCAAATCTACAAATAAAAGCCTTGTATTAAAAGACTGCCCTAGTAGCAAGTTGAATCTATCTACTTCCTTCATAGATCGTGTGTTATAGCGATATTCAAATTCATCACAGTAGCGATATAAATGTTTTGGACTCACCCAATGATAAATACCAATCAATCCTTTCTTCAGTTGACTCCAAAAGCCTTCAATGGTCTGTGTATGGATATTGCCGTTTACGTATTCGCCTTCGGAGTGATTGATTACATTATGGGTTAAATGTTTTCCTAATCCATTATAGCCTTTAAAGCTGTCGGTCATCACGATTGTATTTGGATCAACCTTTTTGCGTATTATAAGCTTCATTCCTGCACCGTCAAGTTTCTTAATTGGAAATGTAATTACATTACCCCCTCGTTGCACCATACCGAGTACAGGCGTTTTATCCAGTGTAGAACGCCCTTGTGTACCTTTCTTCCGTTTGCTTTTATGCTTGTTCTTTGCTTTACCACCAATGAATGTTTCATCAACTTCAACAACACCGCTTAAAATACCTTTGAATGTCTTATTGTTATTCATTGCACTTCGTATACGATGCAACATATACCAAGCTGTTGGTTGCGTAACTTTGATGTCTTTACTTAACTGGTGAGAGGAAATCCCTTTCTTGTGGGAGCTAAAAATATAGATAGCGACAAACCACTTTTTAAGACCTACGTGAGAGCGCTCAAAGGTTGTACCTACGGTAGAAGTGAATTGCTTTTTACAACTGGCGCATTTATACAATCGCTCGTTCTTATATACATAAATCTTCTTGTCCTTATTATTGCAGTGAGGACAAACAACTTTACCAGCCCAACGAATTTCTGATAAATACCTTCTACAGTCCGTGTCCGTAGGAAAGGCAGTTAAAAGATTTTCTAAAGAGGTAAAGTTTTTCAATTGATTCAAAACAATTATTAGGACTAATTAAAGGTCTTTTGTTGGAAAATGGGTGTTTTGTTGTACTTTTTTTAGAAATAAAACAACGTTATTTAGGTTAGGAACAGCCCCATGGTAGTAAATGAGGCTGTTATAAAAATCGTTAACCGTATTCTTCAAAGAACACATTGATGATTTTACCATTGAACAACAGGATGTAGTAGATTCTGTTGTTGATTTTAAAGCAAATTGCTTTCATGATTATACATTTAGCCGGGAGGTTCGTTCCTCTCGGTTCTTTGTATAACTTCCTTTTTGTTTAGTTCACAGGGAAAAGATGAAATTTATTTTCAATTTTATATAACAAACTGAAAATGAAAGAGATTAATTTTGATTAGAATTTGAATATGAGGTAAACTCAAACCTTTTGTACACGTAATAGTACAAAAACATTAATTTACGTCAGAAAAAATTTCATGTTGAAAAACGCTAAATTCGGAACATTTTACTAATTTAGAATGTTTCTAAAGTGTAATAATGCAATAATTGCGTATAATTGTACGTTATTTTCCTAAAAATAAAAGACAGACCTTCTGCCTTGCATAATGGTCTGTCTCCAGGATTAATGGATTAGATTTTCACGAGAAATCGGAAAAACCTTGCCTTCGTCGGGTAACGGTATCCACTAGGACACTCTTTACACCGAATTCTACGACAATAAATCCACTTGTATCCCTCTGGCGCTTCGCTTGCTTCCATTGGTATAAGTGTAATAAGCCCTGCTGCTCCAACAGCGGGGTTTTCTTTTGCTTTAAAAAGCAATATCTATTCAGCAGCATCAATCTCGTCTGCTCCTTCATCTTTTTTATCTCTTTTGTTAGAACTTGATCTTTCAAGTATGTAAACGTCTTGACCTTGGTATTTTAGTTCAGCCTTCTCAACTAAGAATCTTAAAGACACCGTCTTATAATCTACTTTAAGTCTATTCAGCACATGCGCCAATTTCAAGAAATAGTATTGACCTGCTTTATTAACCTTCGCAGCTGTCGGGTCATCTTTACTAGATTCAACTAGATAAATCCTATTGAAGTTGCTTGTTTGAGGTTCAAAGGCAACTTTATAGTATTTGTCTCCGGACAATTCCATCAGGTTATTGGCATCCATATTAAATCCCAATTTGCCTGTTAAGTGTATAGAAGCACGATATTTTTCGTGGTTCTCACTTGCGTCAATGAAATTTAAGTTTAGCTCCATAACACTTCTCTATTCGCTTATTGTAAAAATACCCATTTTTTATTTGGTAGCAAAGTGTTGACGCATCCGTGTCAACTCTCTTTAAAGGTTAAACACCAAAAATATTGCTATATAAACACTTTTTTTTATCTCCTTGTATTGTATATATTTAATAATCAATTAATTAATAAATTGTTATAGGCTTTAAAAGTTTTCAACACGTGGATAACTTTTTGTTTGCTTATTAACAAATAGCTAGGATAAATCGGGTATTCGTTTATTTTAAGCTGAAAAACAGCCATACTTATCAAAAAATAAAACCTCCTGAACCCGATAAAAGTTCAAGAGGCTTTTAATCTATTCATTACTAAAATATTCCAAATAAGATAATAAAAAGTTCAAGAGAGATCTTACAAATGAATTTAATTTTCTTTTTTGATATGCTAAAGTGAATTTTGATGTGTTTTGTCTTTTTGGACATAATGTAAAATTTTTAAAAATAGTATTTTAGGTTGTTTCTTATAAATAGAAAAACACACAATCAAAAATCTCAAAATTGAAAAATATTTTACAGCCTTATTAATAAAAAAATAAACCTTCCAAACTCAAAAAGTTCAGAAGGTTTTTAATCTATATTAATACCATTTTTTTTGTGCTGTCTGCTTGAGTCTGTGACAATGTGCTGATGTACTCCAGCTTCCCTTTAACCTGTACGTTCGACTTTTCTTTTACACCAACAAGTTCTTTTCTGTATTCTCTTGGAAAAGTAGCAGTGAGCGAATACGGAGGTTGGTTTTGTTTAACCTTGGATATGTCAAAGAAAATATTACTTGTATTAATATCACTTTCCAGTCTTTCAACAAACCATTTTACAATACCCGGTAAAGAGTCATTTGTCTTAAATGCTATGGTATCTATTTGTTCAAAGAACCCTACTTTGCCTTTAACGGAAAGTATTTTTCCTACATATTGTTTTGCGGCTGCAGTACTATCTTTTACAAAGCTTGTTACTAAATCACCGGCATCAATTTCAATAACCTCCTGGGCTGCGATGACTTCTTTTTGAATTTCAGATTGTTCTTTAATGTTGCAGGAGTAAATCAAAAATAAAATAGGTAGTAGAAAAAAACTTTTTTTCATGGAGATCATTTATGTTTAAGTATGTACAATATTGTTGTTGTAAAGTAATCTATAGGGTTTCAATTTTATATAGATGCAAAACCTTGCTACAGCTGCGTAATTATTAAGCTGATCTATAAATTAGAAAACCTTATAGGTTTGGTTGCTGTTAAGTAAAAATCAACAAGGACCCCAGCCAACATCGCTGAAGTCTGGCTTTCTTTTTTCAAGGAACGCATTACGGCCTTCTTTCGCTTCGTCTGTTCCATAAGCCAGGCGGGTTGCTTCGCCGGCAAATATCTGTTGGCCAACCATACCGTCGTCTGTTAGATTCATAGCGAATTTTAACATTTTGATCGAAGTAGGGGATTTCGCCAGTATTTCCTGTGCCCATTCATAGGCGGTGTCTTCCAGCTGTTCATGCGGGATCACAGCGTTCACCATGCCCATATCAAAGGCTTCCTGTGCAGAATAATTTCTTCCAAGGAAAAAAATCTCACGTGCTTTTTTCTGGCCCACCATTTTTGCCAGGTAGGCTGAACCATAACCGCCATCGAAGCTGGTAACGTCTGCGTCGGTCTGTTTGAAGATCGCGTGTTCTTTGCTGGCAAGTGTCAGGTCACAAACAACGTGTAAGCTATGGCCACCGCCAACTGCCCAGCCCGGCACTACGGCAATAACTACTTTTGGCATAAAACGGATCAGGCGTTGTACTTCCAGAATATTCAGACGGTGTCTGCCGTCTTCACCTACATAGCCTTTTTCACCGCGGGCTTTCTGGTCGCCGCCGCTGCAGAACGAATAGATTCCGTCTTTGGATGACGGTCCTTCGGCTGATAATAATACTACGCCGATAGATGCATCTTCATACGCATCGTAGAAGGCATCGTACAATTCAGCTGTTGTCTTCGGGCGGAAAGCGTTGCGTACATCCGGACGGTTAAAGGCGATACGTGCCACGCCGTTTGCTTTCTTGTACGTTATATCTTCAAATTCTCTTACTGTTTTCCATTCAATTGCCATAAGGAACTAGTGTTATGTGTGTGGTAAAGATAATGGATTTATATACATATTCTGAATAAAAACAAATGGTTGGCAGTTTATGGAATTAGCATATCTCATTTGCTTTAATATCCAGTTGTGTAAACGTACCGAACCATGGCATATTTTATATCGGCAGACAATCCGCCGTGGTTCGGTACGTTTGAGTGGCCGCATTAGTAAATGGAAAACAAATAAATGTTTCACTTATCCGCCGCGGCGGATATCAATCACTTGCTTTTATATTCAATTAATACCTGATCAACGCGCTCGCCCAAACAAAGCCGCTGCCGAATGCTGCCAGACAAAGCAAGTCGCCTGGTTTTAGTTTACCTTCATGTACGGCTTCACTCAAGGCAATCGGAATAGACGCTGCTGTTGTATTGCCATACTTCTGGATATTATTAAATACCTGGTGATCTTCCAGCTTCAATTGTTTCTGTACGTATTCTGCAATGCGTAGATTAGCCTGGTGCGGAATCAATAAACTGATGTCACTTGTCTGAAGATTGTTTGCATCTAACGCTTCTTTGATTACTTCCGGAAATTTCTGCACGGCATATTTAAATACACCTTGTCCGTTCATGACCGGCAGCAGCGCGCCATTCTCAATCATTTCAGGCGTTACACGCGTTTTGCTTCTGCTGCCCGGATGTTCCAGCATCAGTTCTTCTGCGTGCGTACCATCAGCGTGCAAATGCGTAGAAAGAATCCCTTTGTTTTCGGTTGTAGCTTTTAATACGACTGCTCCCGCACCGTCACCGAAGATCACAGCCATGTTACGTCCTCTGTCAGACAGCTCCATGATATTGGATTGGATTTCACTACCTACAACCAGCACCGTTTTGTACATCCCGGTTTTAATGAACTGGTCAGCTACAGACAGGGCATAGATAAAGCCCGCGCACTGCTGACGGATATCCAATGCCGGAATGTTCGGCACACCTAGCTCACGCTGCAATAAAACACCTGAGCCGGGGAATGCATAATCCGGACTCAGTGTAGCAAATACGATCAGATCTATTTCCTTCGCATCAACCTTTGCATTAGCCAATGCCATGCGTGCCGCTTTGGCACCCATATTCGAAACTGTATCAACGCCTTCTTTGAAGAAGCGGCGCTCTTTAATTCCCGTACGCTCCTGGATCCAGGCATCGGAAGTTTCCATGAAGGCTGTAAGATCCTGGTTGCTGACAATGTGTTCGGGTACATAATGACCCGTGCCTGAAAGTTGTGAATGTAGTTGCATGTATGTAATGGTGTTTCGCTGTTATTTCTGGCGTCAATCCTGCAGAGGCTAGCGCTAGGCTAGTTTACAAGTGGTTGGTAGTTTACGCAAAATAAACATTTATTCTTTGAATGAAATTACAGCTGCGTAAACGTACCGAACCACGGCATATTTTGTACTAGCTGAAAATACACCGTGTTCGGTACGTTTAAGTGCCTTAACTCTTTAATAGAAGAGTTGATGATTATTTCACTTAAACTACCAACCACTTGTTTTTAACTACAGTTTCTGGCACTAGTCTGCGCTTTGCTCAGACTGGCGATAGGTGTAATACCAACTTGATGTTTTTACCCCGCCATAAAAAAACCGATAAGCGGACTTATCGGTTTTCCTGTTTTACTATTTTGTTGTAGCTCTTCGGAATTTGCAATTCCGAAGCC
>NZ_JBQCDF010000123.1:0-3719 GCF_051961495.1 Cytophaga sp.
TTGCTGCCGAACAAAAAAAATTAAACAAAAAAGGCATTTCAAGCATTATACTTTCTCCTAAATAAATATGAATTTAGAAGACCTACGCGAATACGGAAATTTAGAACTCTTAACTAAAAAGCTGGTTGATGGTTTTATTACAGGAAAACACAAATCACCTTATCATGGTTTTTCTGTAGAATTTGCTGAGCATAGAAATTACAATCCGGGAGACAATACCCGTTTTATTGACTGGAAAGTTTTCGCAAAAACAGACCGCCTATATACCAAGCAGTTTGATGAGGAAACAAACCTGCGCTGTGTTTTAGCCCTGGATATTAGTTCCAGCATGTACTTTCCTGAAGATAGCCTGGATAAAATACGTTTCTCAACGATTGCCTGTGGCTCCCTAGCTAATTTATTGCAAAGACAACGCGATGCATTTGGATTGAGTTTGTTCAGCGATTCAATTGAATACATGAGCCAAACCAAATCTACGTCTATACACCTGCACAACACACTTGTACAACTACAGCAGTTACTTGAAAAAAAGAATATTCAAAAAACGAGTAATCTGCCGGAAGTAATTCATCGTCTTGCTGAACAGATTCCACGCAGATCTATGGTTGTTATTTTTACAGATTTCCTGGGAGAAGATAAACGCATGGAAGAATTGTTTACTTCCTTACAACATCTCAGACATAATAAACACGATATCATTCTGTTTCACATATGGGATTCACAGCAGGAAGAATTGTTTGAATTGGAGGACCGTCCATATATCTTAACCGATGCAGAAAGCGGAGAAAAAATAAAAATCTATCCGCAAGAGATCAAAAAAGAATATACGAAAAAAGTACAGGCTTACTTCTATGAATTGAAGCTGCGATGCGGTGACTATGGGATTGAATTTGTGGAAGCAGATATCCGGAAAAGTTTTGATCAGATATTTGTTCCTTTTTTGTTGAAGAGGAACGCGATTTAAGTACTGAGTACTAAGTATAAAGTACAGAGTACAAAATCAGCATTCATTTTAAAATAAAAATAGCGCATCCAAATTGAATGCGCTATTTTTTATACTTGGCACTCAGTACTTATTAAGCTCCTACGTTAGCTCTGATGATATTTAAAGCACCGCCAGCTTTGAACCACTCAATTTGTTGTTCGTTGTAGCTATGGTTTACTTTAATTTCTTCTTTACTCCCGTCTTTATGATTTAACACAAGTGTTAATGGTACATTTGGAGTAAATGACTTCAGACCAACAATATCAATAGAATCATCTTCCTGAATCTTGTTGTAATCTTCTTTATTTGCAAACGTTAAGCCAAGCATACCTTGTTTCTTCAAGTTTGTTTCATGGATACGAGCGAATGATTTTACAAGTACCGCGCGTACACCCAAGTGACGAGGCTCCATGGCTGCGTGCTCTCTTGAAGAACCTTCACCGTAGTTTTCATCACCTACAACAATAGAACCAATACCTGCGGCTTTGTATGCACGCTGCGTAGCCGGTACTGGGCCATATGTACCTGTTAACTGGTTTTTAACTTCATCTGTTTTATCGTTGAAGAAGTTAACCGCACCAATCAACATGTTGTTTGAAATGTTATCCAAGTGGCCTCTGTATTTCAACCATGGGCCAGCCATTGAAATATGATCCGTTGTGCATTTACCTTTTGCTTTGATCAATAATTTAAGACCTATTAAATCGGTACCTTCCCAAGGAGTGAATGGATCCAGTAATTGTAAACGATCTGAAGTTGGAGAAACTGCTACTTGTACAGAAGAACCATCTGCAGCCGGAGCCTGGTAACCTGCATCTTCAACTGCGAATCCTTTCTTAGGAAGTTCATCACCAAACGGAGGATCCAGTTTCACTTTCTCACCTTTATCGTTGATTAATGTATCTGTGATCGGATTAAATGATAAATCACCTGCAATTGCGATCGCAGCAACCATTTCAGGAGATGCTACAAATGCAAATGTATTCGGGTTACCATCTGCACGTTTCGCGAAGTTACGGTTAAATGAGTGAACAATTGTGTTCTTCTCTTTTTTCTCAGCACCAACACGATCCCACATGCCGATACATGGCCCGCATGCATTGGTAAATATTTTTGCATTCAGATCAGTGAATGTACCTAATAAACCATCTCTGTCGGCAGTGTAACGTACTTGTTCAGAGCCAGGGTTAATACCGAATTCAGCTTTAGTAACAAGACCTTTTGCAACAGCTTGTTTAGCGATAGATGCTGCTCTTGATAAATCTTCATAGGAAGAGTTTGTACAAGAACCGATCAATCCCCACTCTACTTTTAACGGCCAGCCATTTTTAGCAGCTTCTTCTTTCATTTTAGAAACAGGCGTAGCCAAATCCGGAGTAAACGGACCATTCAAGTGTGGTTCTAATTCTGAAAGATTGATTTCGATTACCTGATCAAAATATTTTTCCGGAGAAGCGTATACTTCTGGATCTGCATTTAAATGCTGTTTGATACCGTTAGCTAAATCAGCAACATCTGCACGGCCTGTAGAACGTAAATAACGCTCCATAGATTCATCGTAACCAAATGTAGAAGTCGTAGCACCAATTTCAGCCCCCATGTTACAGATTGTACCTTTACCAGTACAAGACATAGAAGTTGCGCCTTCACCGAAGTATTCAACAATAGCACCAGTACCGCCTTTTACAGTTAATATACCTGCCACTTTCAAAATAACATCTTTAGGAGCTGTCCAGCCATTTAATTTACCAGTCAACTTTACACCGATTAATTTAGGGAATTTTAGTTCCCATGGAAGACCAGCCATAACGTCGCATGCATCCGCACCACCAACACCAATTGCCAACATACCTAAACCACCTGCATTCACCGTATGAGAATCTGTACCGATCATCATACCACCTGGGAACGCATAATTTTCCAATACAACCTGGTGAATAATACCTGCACCCGGTTTCCAGAAACCAATACCATATTTATTAGATACAGAACCTAAGAAATCAAAAACTTCTTTGCTTTCCTTTGTTGCAAAAGGCAAATCCTTTGTTGCACCTTCTCTTGCTGTAATTAAGTGATCGCAATGTACTGTTGATGGTACGGCAACTTTCGGACGCCCAGCCTGCATAAATTGTAATAATGCCATTTGAGCTGTTGCATCCTGCATAGCAACTCTATCCGGATTAAAATCAACGTATGATACCCCTCTTTCATATACTTTTGTAGCAACACCTTCGTCCAAATGCGAATAAAGTATTTTTTCAGTAAGGGTTAAAGGTTTACCCAACAACTTCTTTGCAGCCTCAATCCTTTGAGGCATAAGAGAATAGACCTTTTTTATCATCTCTAAATCAAATGCCATAATCCTTCTTTCGTTTTAATTAATAGTTTTCAATTGTCTTAGACAAAAATACGAAAAGAAACAATAATAAAAATTCAAAGTTTTATATTATCATTGTTCAACATATTGAATATTTTCTATGCAAAAACAATATTAAAATTGGATAATATATGTAAAAGCATGCAACTAATATTAACAAAGGATAATTTTTTTGATAAAATATTAGAAAAACACAAAAAGATAAACATTCGGTAAGCCATTACGTACAAGAAGGAAGATTTAAATTAAAACAGATACGATTATGGTAAATATGTACTCAATCAAAAAGCAGTTTTACATAGCTATTGGCTTATTTTCATTTTTTTCTCTGTTTGGTTTCCTGAATGCTCCATCAAC
>NZ_JBQCDF010000124.1:0-4571 GCF_051961495.1 Cytophaga sp.
AGATTTGAGGCTCTTGACCATTTTCAAAAAAACAAGAGCGAATATGAAAAATTAAGACAACAGTTTTCTTTCATCAACCCTAAAAATTATAGAGGGTCAGGTAGAGAGCATTTTGATGGAAATCCGTTTTATATTGACAAAGACGTTCTATTCTCATGGCCAGACAGCAATATCGAAAACGTTGACAATATAGAAGCAAGAAAACTATTTGCAAAGTATGAAGAAGCAAATACACCTAAAGACACACTTGACGATTTACCCTTTTATTCGTTGCGAGAAATGCAAGAAGTTTTTGGTCTATTAGAGAACAGGCAGGACTATGAAATATTAGAAATATCCGAAAATAAAGAGACAGTTTCAGACAAAACCTTTGGGTTTGACATTGGTTATATTGGTGGAGATTTTTTCTCGGCAATAGCAGATGTTGCAATTAAACCGATGTGGCATCCACCCGACTTTGACGATATGGAGGACATAAAACAACAACTAAACAACTAAACAAATTTTGCTTATTTGATACTTATGAACAAGCCGGGTTATACAGACAGACATATTTGGCAAAGGAATGGAGCGAAAAAGAAATGTCGGACGGTCAGATTACTATAATACAAATTGAAAAAGTATAAATTGGGTATGCTGCTAACATTCGCATTGGCAATAGCTGGGCGTGACGTGCATTTCATCAGCTTTTTGTTCGCTATTGGGCAGTAGTTCCGGGCTGAAAATACGCTATTGAGCAACAGAATAAAAATGTCAACTTTTGTTCAATTATTGGCAGACGTTCCGGCAGAAAGTTATAAATTGCCCAGCCATCGCCAATGCGTGGACGTAAGGTGCAAGCCGGCTAACTCTTTATTCAGCAGACACCAAGACTATATTTGTTTTTTTTGCTGACCATTCGCGAAGACAAAATTTTAATTTAAAAACTACTTGACATGGGTTTATTAAATGTTGTTCCAGAAAACCACGACTATGATGGACTGAATGAAAACTCTTCTGACATAGAAAGACGTGATGTTGTTTTTAAAATACTGCAAAAATCAAGTAGTCCTGTTTGGTTAGATTATGGACTTCTTTTTATCCCAAACGAAAAGAAAAATGTTTTCAATGCCAATCTTAAAAGTACCAAGCTTGTTTATGTCCAGGAATCGAAAATGGAACCGACTTTTCAACTTAATCCAGATGGACTATTACTTTTAGACAAGTACCGTTCCTATTCTAACTATATTCAACAACTTCAAAAACAAGAATTAATACAAAGAACTAAACTTGAAGAACGAGAAAATTTAGAGATGCAAAAACTTCGTGGTGAAGTTGATGACCTTACCAACAGACTTTCAGATTATGCTTCCACTAAGAAAAGATCCGTCAGAAGCGAAATAATAGCAATCGTATCAGCATTAATAGCAGCGATAACACTGATAATATCAATGATCCAATGGCTATCGCATAAGACCGGTTAACTCTTCGTTTTAAATTTTCCATTTTTTATCAAATTTAATATTTGCTTCGCCCTGACAAAAAGCAAATACAGCCGAGCGATATTATATAATCAACTTTAATTCAAACTTCATGGCCAGCACCTTACAAGCGCATTGGCAATAGCGGGGCTGAAGAATAAAAATCTCAGCTTTTTGTTCGTTTACTGGCTTCTGTCCGGCTGAAAATACTCTGGTGGACTTTGTTCATATTCTGTACTTTTAGTTCTTTATTCGGCTGACGTTCCGGGCGTGACGAGTTTTGAATATCCCGCCATCGCCAATGCGTGGACGTTAGCGGCAATCCCTCTTTTTCCCACCGAAATGAATTCCGACGCTAACGTTTAGCACTCTATGATCATCGGTCTTCTTATTATTGTAAGGCTCTAATGTAAGGCCGATTTTAAACTGTTGCGTAATAGCACGGGTGCAATCCTGGTTGGAATGTAAAAAGCCTTTCTGCTACAACAAAAAGGCTTTGAGATGAATTCAGTGGTGGTCCCGGTTTTATGGGAACCCCGGTCAGAATAATTGCATGTCAAAGATACATTCCCTTAGAGCTTTTTTATCATCTTAAAAAAAATGCAATGAAGAAAAAGATTGTAATGGAAATCATTAATCCAAATGCTGCCGGAATTGATGTAGGCAGCCGTTCTCATTTTGTAGCTGTGGGGCAAGGTAGCGATGATGTAAAAGAGTTCGGTGTTTATAATGAAGATTTAAACTCTCTTGTTCAATGGCTTCTATTAAATGAAGTAACCACTGTAGCCATGGAAAGTACGGGTACTTATTGGCAAAGCCTTTTTGCTGTTTTGCAGAATGCAGACTTTAAGGTAATTCTATGCAATGGAAAGTTTACCAAAAACATCAAGGGCAGAAAAACGGATGTCCAGGATTGCCAATGGATACAAAAGCTTCATACCATTGGCCTATTAACCGGAAGCTTTTTACCCGATGAAGCTACAGAACAATTAAGAACTTATTGCCGCCATCGGGCTAATCTATTGGACCAGGCCGCTGATACAACGCGCAAGATGCAAAAATATTTAAGGTTGCTAAATCTGCGTCTTGATGTGGTAGTAAAAGATATTACCGGATTAACCGGATTGTCAATTATTGAAGCGATATGTACAGGAGAAACAGATGCTGCAAAACTGGCGTCATTGAGAAATGGTAATTGCAAAAAGAGTGAAGAAGAAATTGCCAAAGCCCTTCAGATCAATGGAAGAACTGATTATTTTTTTGCATTGAAACACGAATACAAGATGTATCAGTACCTCCAATCGTCAATAAAAGAGTGTGATATTGAAATAGAAAAATTATTGAGTAACCAAATAAATAATTCTGAGAATAAACGAGAACATTTTCTGGATAAGAAAGTGCATAAGCGCATCAATAAAAACACACCCAAAAACATGGATTTAAATCTGATGGCTTATCAATACTTTGAAGGGATAGACTTATTGGCTATAGAGGGAGTAAGTTATTCTACGGTATTAAGCATCATGAGTGAAGTCGGGCTGGAAGGGATAAAGAAATTTGCAACAGCCAAACAATTTGCAAGCTGGTTAAGACTGGCGCCCAATAATAAAATAAGCGGTGGCAAAGTATTGAGCCATAAAATCCCTAAAGGGAGCAGCCGGCTTAAGATTGCCTTACGCAATGCTGCCAATGTGATAGGCAATTTAAAAGACACCCCATTATCTAATTTCTTTTGTCGCATTAATTATAGAAAAGGAAGAGTATCGGCCATAAGTGCCACCGCCAGAAAGCTGGCAATTATTATATGGAACATGATCGTGAAAAAACAGCCTTATAATAATGAACACGGCTATGAGTTCCTGGATCAAAAGAGAAAAAGAAAAGTGCAGGAAATGAAAAAACTAATTCATAAGTTTGATATAAAGACTGATGAATTAGGGCTGCAACTCAACGGCTTGTGAAACGTTAGTCAGAATGTTTAAAAACCGGTTTAGTCATGGGAACGATTCAAGATATGATAAATAAATTAGAGCGGTTTAAAAATGAAATCGAAAGTTTATCAAATATAAATATCCCCATTATTCCAGACAAAAATGGGATGATTGACCGACAATGTCCCAAAACTGAATGTAAATCTATATTTAAAGTTAGCAGTGCAGATTGGAAAAATACATTTAGAGATGAAGAGGTGTTTTGTCCTTTTTGCAGAAATAATTCTCCAGCCAAAGAATATCTTCCAGAAGATCAAAGAACAGCTGTGGTTAATAACATAAGAAGGTCAGTGACTGATTTTTGGAATCATGGATATTCAATTTCCCTTAATATAATTTCAATAGAATCTAGAGAAGAATTTGAATTGAAAATTCAATGTGAAAAATGCAACGTCCACTATGCCGTAATCGGAGCTGCATATTTTTGCCCTTGTTGTGGTTACAATTCAATTGAAAGGACTGCACAAGAATCGATAGAAAAGATAATTTTGAAAGCCAATAAAATTTCTATTATTCAAAAATCTTTAGAAAGTAAATTATCTAAAGACGAGGCGGCAATCATTACTAGATCAATTATTGAAAGTTCAATTTCAGATTGCATAAGCACTTTACAATTTTTTAGTGAACATAAATACAATTCTATTTCAAACGCAAAAGCCCCTTTTAATGCTTTTCAAAATATCGAAAAAAGTAACGAGCTCTGGATGTTGGTAAAAAATGAAAATTACAACACTTGGTTATCAAAAAATGAACTCGATTCTTTATCAATTTTCACCTTACGTAGACACTTGCTTGAACATAAAGGAGGAATTGTAGATTTAAAATATTTGCAAAATTCTGGGGACAAAAATTACAAAGAAGGAGACAGAATCATCGTTACAGCAAACGACGTAGAGCTTTTGGGAACAATTGTACTTAAATTATTGAACCAAATAAATAAGCCCTAAAATGGGCATGCATACAACACAAGTATTTGCAATAGCAGGGGCGAGGTGCAAGCCTTTATCTATAATTCGTTATCATCAATAGTTCCAGCGTGAGTAATTTAGCTTTTGTGCTTAACTTCGGCTATAGTTTTTCAATAGGCTAACGTTTGAGCGAGACGTTCATTGAATATCAG
>NZ_JBQCDF010000125.1:0-4466 GCF_051961495.1 Cytophaga sp.
TTACAGTGAACGGAGATGGTACAAACGATACATGGGATATCAAGAACATAGAGAGCTTCCCGAATGCGGAGTTTTTGATCTACAACCGTTGGGGGAACCTTGTTTGGAAGAGTTCAGGTTATCCGAAGAAGTGGGACGGCACGAACTTCCGCAATGGAGAGATTCTTCCGGATGGCACCTACTTCTACATCATAAACCTTCACAGCCAGATTTATACAGAGCCATATACAGGCTGGGTACAGGTAGTGAAATAAAAAAAGAATCAATCGTGATAAAACAATCAAAGCCTGCTTTGGTTGTTTTATCTGTTTAAAATAGTTTATAGAACAACGTATTATTTCAGAAATAAGATGTTAAATATCATTACAAAAAGAGGGTTTTATTTACTTGTGTTTTTACTTGCCAGCTTCTTTACGTCCGGCCAGGTAACTGTGCAGATCAATTCGGGAAATCCCAACTTTCCTTTTCCTCAATTTTTATCATATGATTTTAATGGCACACATTCCTTAGGAAACCTGGCTACTCAAAATGCGCCGGGTGTTGTGCACGCTGAAATGGAAAAAATTATCCGTGAAGCATGGCAGATTGAAGCGAACAGATATCAATACACAGGTGAATCGTGGGCAGGCGTTAATTACATCCTTACAAATATCGGTTGTCCGTATGATTGTTCGGAAGGGGTTGGTTATGCATTGATTGCAGCAGCATACATGGGCGATAAAAAGACCTTCGATGGTATCTGGATGCGGGAGCATGATGTGAGAAGAGTTTTACAGCCGAGTTACCGCACAGGTGCGATCATCCGTGCCGGTTATCAATATGGAGATAATACAATTGCAGAACCGGGTGGTGATGCAGCAACGGATGGTGATGTTGATATCGCACTGGGTTTGTTGATGGCCTGGAAACAATGGGGAGACAACTCTGGCTATACAGCATTTAACGGAAGTCCGATCAGTTATAAAAAAGAAGCACTGGATGTTATCAGAGGTTTGGTAGAACGCAAGAACAGAGGCTTTATGTCAGGCAGCGTTCCGGATTGCAGAAGTGTTTCGGGTGAAGTTGGGTTTGACGGTTATTTAAAAAACGGTAATACAGGTCCGGGTGAAACAACAACATTCGGTAGCGGCGATCCATTATGGTGTCCGGAGTTTGGCGGGCCAAACCAGCTGCACATTGATTATGCAGCGCCTTCTTATTTTTATTCATTCAGAGATGTAATGACATCTGAAAGCATGGATCCATGGGAGATCAACCAGATGTATCGTGCAGAAGCTTCAAGTGACTGGATCATGGGAAAAATCCTGAATAGTCCGAGAGGTGTACCGCATGCAGGCTGGGCCAGCGTTAACGGCAGTACGGTTACGTTTTCAAGTTTCAATCTCGGCGAAGATTTCCGGGCAGCCTGGAGAACAATATTGAATTATGTATGGCACGGAGATCCGACGTATACCTGGGATCCGGTGACACATACTGTACAGAGCGGAGTACCTAATTCATTTGAACAATTAGTAGGGAAACGCTTCGCGAATTTTTTAACGGATCAGCGGAAAGCACCATGGGGTAATGCCTGTGTGGATCTTGGCGGCGGTCCCGATCTTACATATACAGGTCCGCCGGTGACCAGTGTTCAGTATGATCCGAATACAGGCGCTGTCTTATATCCCTTGCCGATCAATTGGGGGATGGCGACGTCAGCACCTTCTACCATAGCCGCGCAGGATTATGACCTGATGGGAGATATGTTCAGGCAGTGTGCCATTGAATGGGATATCACAGCTGCCGGCGACAGATACCTAACTTCAAAACCTGTATACTTCCACGGCTTCTTCCGCTTACTGGGTATGTTGATTCTTTCAGGAAATTTCCAGGATCCACTGGTAGCGAAGCCCATTGCCAACCTTAAGGTTTACCGCGCTGTTGACAAGACATACGGCTATACAGGAGATCAGTTCCAGTTTACACTTTCCTATAGAAACTATGGAACGGTAGCTGCAACAGGAACACAGCTTGTAGAAACACTTCCATCGGATTTTGATTACGTACCCGGCTCTGCCTCTAATGGCGGTATTTATGATGCGGGTAGCCGTACAATTACATGGAACATCGGCACCGTTACCGGATTTTCGACTGCCGGTGGAATTGCACCAACGCAAGGTGTGAGAACGTATAAGTTGCAGGCAAATAATAATGCAGACGGGCGATACTGCAATACAGCTACCATCACCGCAGCGAACAGCAAGAGCTGGACAACCAATGAATATCCGAACAATGTTACGGAAGTCATGGAACGCAATTGTATTGATATCGTAAAGCGTGCATTGTTGATTGATAAATCTGTAAACTATGCAAAAGTACAGGATAATACAGAAGTTAAATTTAAAATCGATTTTGAAAACTCTTCTACAGCAGGCTGGTTGAATGGCGGCAGGCCGAATGTATTTTTCAGTTATGCACAGGGTACTTATGGAGCAACCGGTGATACCCGCGGAATCAAAATCAGATTGTTTCATGGAGCAGCAGAGCCATATATAAATTATAAGAATTACAGAATTTCTGTTTTTTTAAATGATAATACCTATTCCTGTATCAGTGGTGTAGGGCCATGTGCCACAGGGTGGGCACTTCGGAATACTATTTATGAAGGCGGAGCAGCTACAGGTGTTACGTTTTCGCAGGAGACAATTACCCCTGGTTCAGATGCACGCGGAAAGTGGAACCAGCGTGTAATCATACAGTTCGCAGACCAGATCGCCACAACTACACCACAACTTTCCGCCCAGTATGGCAAACCAGACCGGATACACCAGGGTGGTACGGAACCGCTGCGTGCCGTATGGGATCTGTATACATCCAATTATGGTGCCATCGATTGGTCTGATGACTGGTCATGGGATGCAGCCGCTGCTGATCCGGATGGTAATAAATATTTCCCGGTTACAAACGATTGGACAGATCCATACAATCTGAATATTCCGGTTACGAAGTGGCATAAAAATGCCTGCGAAGTTGCGACGAAAACAGTTGACAATGTTCTGATCGAGGAATGGGATGGATATACCTGGAGAAGAGCCTATGGAAACGGGCCATTACCGGGCCGCGATGTGACCAATGTAGTGATCCGGGATACACTACCGTTGGGACTGACCTTTAATGGCTGGGTTCAGCAGACAACCCTTGGTGTTACTGCAACATATGATCCCACAACTCGCGTCATTACATGGACGATACCAAAATTACAGGTTGGACAGAAAGGTTCACTGGAATATAAAGCCATTGCAAAATTTACAACTACAGGAGTTTGTCCGAAGGCAGACCAAAAACATATAAACTACTCATGGATTCAGGGAGATAATGAATCTAAAAAAGCAGATACCGCAAGTGTTACTGTTACCTGTGATGCTGTGATATTGCCGCCACCTCCGACAACCATGACTAAAACAGCAGATAAAACAGCTTATGCCGTTGGAGATGTAATTAATTATACGATTGCATATACACAGACACACGGTGCGATCATTGATGCGTCCATGAGCACGGCTGCTGACTGGAATCAATATGGCGGCACATGGAATTTTGGAACCACGCTTTCAAACAGTACCACGAATAGTACCGGTACAATGGCGATTCATAAAAAAGCTCACGGTACAAATGGTACAATTACAGGTTCGCTTCAAATGGCAGCGAATGCTTCCTTCTCAATTGCTTTCAGACAAACAGGAACTACGATTGCCAGCGGCTCCTATATTTCATTCAAAGCAAATCCGGGTGCCGGTACTATTGCTGTATCTGTATGGAATGGAGCAACACAAGTGGGAGCAACTCAAACGATTGGTTATCCGGGTGCTCCGCAAAATTTTAAAATCGTATTGAACGGAAATCAGTTAAACCTTTGGATGGGCACATTAACAGGTTCTCCGACCTTAACGGTTACAGGGATTACTGTTCAGGCGGGTTACATAGGATTTTTGAATGGAACTCCGACGGGCCAGGATACTTATGCAAATCACAATATTGTTTCGCTGCATTCAGAAATGGATTCGGCATATGATATTATCATTTCAGATCCGATACCTGCAGGTGTTACGTTTGTTTCTGCTTCAAACAGCGGCACGAATACTGCTGGTACCATTGCATGGCCAGGTATTGCGGGGCCGGTGCTATACGGAACGGTTATTACAAGAACATGGTCTGGTACAGTTGCCAGTTGTGCTGCTACCGGGAAGATTGTGAATACGGCTTATGCAAATATGCTGGGCCAGTCAACAAATTCAATTGCTGCACAATCAGTTGTCAACTGTGCTGGTACAACAAGTTGTACACCACCAACGACAGTAACAGCAACAGTAAGCAAAACGGATATCTGTCTGGGTGCAGCGCTAAGCATCTCAGGCACGGCATCACCTGCAAATACAAACTACTACTACACCTGGTTCAAGGATGGTGTTGCCATTACGACACCAAGT
>NZ_JBQCDF010000126.1:0-15170 GCF_051961495.1 Cytophaga sp.
AAAGGTTTGTACAAAAAAGCACGTGCCGGTGAAATCAAAAACTTTACAGGTATTGATTCTCCGTTTGAACATCCAAAAGCTCCTTCCTTAGAGGTTCGTACAGACCTGCATAGCCTTGAAGACTGCCTGCAGCAGATTCTTACTGCCATCCTTCCTAAAATTACCTACTAATTCAGTATTCCAATAGATTTATGAATTCATATACACTATCCCATTTAAAACAACTTGAATCTGAAGCGATCTTTATGATGCGCGAAGTTGCTGCTCAGTTTGAGCGTCCGGCGCTTTTATTCTCAGGTGGTAAAGATTCAATTGTAATGGTACGTTTGGCGCAAAAGGCTTTCTTTCCTGCAAAGATTCCTTTTCCATTGGTTCACGTTGACACTGGTCACAACTTTGAAGAGACAATTGAGTTCAGAGATAAAATGGTTCGTGAGATCGGTGCTACCTTGATCGTTCGTTACGTTCAGGATTCCATTGATCAAGGCCGTGCCGTTGAAGAAAAAGGACCAAACCCCAGCCGTAACGGTTTACAGACAATCACCCTGCTTGATACAATTGAAGAATTCAAGTTTGATGCATGCTTCGGTGGTGCACGCCGCGACGAAGAGAAAGCGCGTGCGAAAGAACGTTTCTTCTCTCACAGAGACGAATTCGGTCAGTGGGATCCTAAAAACCAGCGTCCGGAATTGTGGAACTTATATAATGGTAAAAAACACCAGGGTGAAAACTTCAGAATTTTCCCATTGAGTAACTGGACAGAAATGGATGTATGGCAATATATTTATTCTGAAAAACTGGATATCCCAAGTATTTATTTCACACACAGAAGAGATGTTGTAAACCGTGGCGGCACGCTGCTTTACAATTCTCCGTACATTACTTTATTAAAAGGGGAAACGGTTGAAAACATGCAGGTACGTTTCCGTACTGTTGGTGACATGACCTGTACAGGTGCTGTTGAATCAAACGCAGCAACATTGGAAGAAGTAATTCAGGAAGTTGCTTCGGCCCGCCAGACTGAACGTGGAACAAGAGCTGACGATAAACGTTCAGAAGCTGCCATGGAAGACCGTAAAAAACAAGGATACTTTTAATTTAAGCGTTTAACGCATTTAAGATATATTATGCATCAGACTAAAGAAACCATCACAAACGAAAGCTATTTAAACATGGACTTACTTCGCTTCACTACTGCCGGTAGTGTGGATGATGGTAAAAGTACATTGATCGGCCGTTTGTTATATGACTCAAAGGCAATCTTTGAAGATCAGATGGAACAGATTGAAGAAATCAGTACACGTAAAGGTAAAGGTTATGTTGACCTTTCTTTACTAACAGATGGTTTAAGAGCAGAGCGCGAACAAGGTATCACCATTGATGTTGCTTACCGTTACTTCGCTACACCAAAACGTAAATTCATTGTTGCAGATACTCCGGGTCACGTACAATACACACGTAACATGGTTACGGGTGCATCTACTGCAAACCTTGCAATCATTTTGATTGATGCACGTCACGGTGTTATTGAACAGACCTGCCGCCACTCATTCATTGCTTCTTTATTACAGATCAAACACGTTGTTGTTTGCGTAAATAAAATGGACTTAGTGGATTTCAGTGAAGAGAAATTCAACAAGATCCGTGAAGACTATACAAACTTCGCTTCTAAATTATCGATCCCGGATATCCGTTTCATTCCAATCTCTGCATTGCTGGGTGATAACGTGGTTGATCCTTCTGAAAACATGCCATGGTATCAGGGCGGTACATTGATGTACACACTGGAAACAGTAAACATCGCTTCTGACCTGAACATGATTGATTCCCGCTTTCCTGTACAATATGTAATTCGTCCTCAGTCTGATGAGTTCCACGACTTCAGAGGTTTTGCAGGAAGAATTGAAGGCGGTGTATTCAAACCTGGCGATGAGGTGATGCATTTACCTTCAGGCTTAACTACAAAAATCAAAACGGTTGAAACAATCGACGGTCAGCTTCAGGAAGCTTTCCCTCCTATGTCTGTAACCATGACGCTGGAAGATAACATCGATATCAGCCGCGGCGACATGATCGTTAAGCCGAACAACCAGCCGGAAGTTGGTCAGGACATTGAATTGATGCTTTGCTGGCTGAATGAAAAGAAGATGACTCCGGGCGGAAAGTATTCAATCAAGCATACTACAAAAGATGCCCGTTGTGTAATTAAAGATGTCCGTTACAAAATCAACATCAATACGCTGCACAAAATTGAGGATGATAAAACAATCGGGCTGAACGATATCGGACGTGTATTGATCCGTACAACAAGTCCGTTGTTCTACGATAGCTACAACAAAAACCGTATCACAGGCAGTGTTATTCTGGTAGATGAATTCACCAATGAAACTGTTGGTGCGGGTATGATCTTATAAGATTTCATAACAGACAAACATTTAAGAAAGCCTCGACCATCATCGGATTGAGGCTTTATTTATTTATACTTTTATATTTTTGCAAATAAACTGTTCAAAATAGTATCCCCTATGAAAAAACTATCGCTATTGTTATTATGCAGCATGTTGTTTGCCGGTCATACATTCGGGCAATCAAAAAAGAGCAAGAAGAATCAGACTCAATTTATCCCGCCTCAAATTAAAGCGGATCAAGTTGTAGAAGAAGCGCCCATAATGATGAGGGAAATATCGAATGCCTGCGCCGAGTGTGCTGAAAAATTAACACCTTCTTACTTACTTATAAAAGATTCCCGCAAATATGGATATGTGAATGACCACGGCAACTTAGTAATCCCAAGAATATATGACAAGGGCGATTACTTTTCAGAAGGTTTTGCTATTGTCTCAATAGGTAACTACAGCGGCACGATTGATAAACACGGTTCTTTTATTATTCCATTGAAATACGCTTCCCTGAGCCAGTATAAGAAAAAGAATTTCATTGCATCTATAAACGGGTCTTATGGAATTATAGACACAGAAGGCAAAGAAGTACTCCCTTTTATATATGATTACATTTCTGAAAGAGATGAATATCTTATTTTGAAATACAAAGGCAAAAAAGGAATCTATGACTTTGAACAAAGAAAATGGGTCATCCCTGCAAAATATAATGATGTTTATGATTATTCAACAGGGTATTTTATGGGGAAAAAAGAAAATGGAAACATTGATTGGTATGATAGAGCAACGTTCACAATCATTGATTCAACCTATTCAGAAGTCGAAAATATTTCCCAGGGATTTTTTCTGGTCACGAAAAATAATCTTAAAGGAATTGTAGATTCTAAGAACAACATTGTTGTTCCTGTTGTTTATCAGGAATTCAGGAGCTCGTACTATTCATCTTCGGGCTTTGCAGTTGCAAAAAAGAATGATAAGTATGGTATTATCACGTATGATAATAGAGTTCTGGTTGATTTTATATACGACAAAATCACTACGCAAACAGATTTGTTTGTCGTGCAAAAAAATAATCTCTTTGGCATTGTTGACAGGCTGACGTTTAAGGAAACAACCCCATGCATTTATCAGGACATACAGGTGTATAACAACCAACGCATTTTCGCAAAAAAGAATGATTTATACGGCATCATTAAATACGATGGAACCATTGTTGAAGGATTTATTTATGACTTCAGGAAAACTGATTCAAACCAGTCCATCTATAAAAAGGGAAACAAATACGGACTCATTGACTATAATTACAATTTCATAACGGATGCAATTTATGATGAAATCAAATTCATTCGCGATGGATACTACAATAGCTATTATCTGACTTTTAAAGGGAAAGAAAAGATACTGCTTGACAGCAAAGGTCAATTCCTTGTGGATGTGAGTGCATACGATGATGCAATGCCTACAAAAGAAAGAGGTGTGATTGTCACGAAAAATAAAAAATACGGCATGATCGAAAAAAAATCAGGCAATGTGATTGTACCGCTTCAATACGATCTGATTGTGTATGATTATAAGGACACATGTATAGTTTTTGACAAGGGCTTGTATTACGAAATGACATTTGACGAAGAAAACAAACCTGTATTGTCGCAGATAAAATAAAAATATCTGAAACTGCTCTCAAATAAAAATCCCGGTTCATATGCATGAGCCGGGATTTTTATTGAAGGATGATTTTTTATTCAGGCTGCTGCTGCAATTCCGCACGAATCATAAGCAAACGCAGAATCATGAAATCCGGAAATACGTACCCGGTACTTACATGACTATTCAGAGGACCAATGAATGGCGAAATCAGCACATTGAATATTTTATAATTCTTTCTCAGGTAAAAAATGATCCGCGTTTTATTTTTGGAAGCGATGCCTTTGATTGAACTCTGGCTTTTGATCATTTGAACAATTTTCTTTTTGGGAATAATTGAATCTAACAAACTGTCTGTTGATTCAACAAATTCAATCAGCTTCGCTTTATTTCTCCGTATCTCCAGCTCCCAGTTGATCGTGTATCCTGAAGCTGTAGCAAAACCTATAGCAAACAACTCCGGGAACATTTTTTGTATCGTTCGCTTAAAAAGAATTTTCCTGTGCCGATGCACGGGTGGTAAGGTATTAATAAATTCTAAAATTTTACTATGCATCAAAGGATTGTGTACACAACCTACCTGGCTACAAATATTTTCCCTCCATGGAAGCAGCACATGATTCATGCGCTGATCAAAATACAGAAAATCTTTTTTGTCATCTACATCCTCATATTTTTCCAATCGTTCGTAGATTTCATCCTGCAGCTGAGCAAGATGTTGGTTCAGCAATGTATAAAAATCTTTATCTACAAAACTTTTCAGCCAACCAATGCTTCCCGGCCCGTTTATAGCAAGGAGTGAAAATAATTTTCCCTTTGTTTCAAGCGGCTCTTTGAAATAGCCAAAACACTCCTCGCCAACGATCAGGTCTGTATAAGAATTGCTTTCTGCAAGCATGTTCCATGTTTCTATCTCATCACAATAATTTGTAATGGCTTTCCCCAGCCGCGCATTATCGATTATGTGCTTAACCAGATTACCGGTATAGGTAGGATATGTAGTATGTGAATACCCGCATGCTTCAGCAATCCGTTTTGCCAATATAGAATCAGAATTTGTTTTCGTGTTTCCTGTGGCTGCATACGAGAAACAGGAGACTTCAGGAATCCGGGTATACTTATGAACGATTGCTAAAATACCCCTGATATCATAACCTGCGCTCAATGAAACTGCAGCATGAGTTACCGCAGGAGCCATTTCCCTGATACTTTCAATCAATAAATCTTCAAGCTCTTTCTCAAGTTCATCTTCAGATTTATGCGCTGTTTTAGAATAATCAAAATGATATTGCCAGTATTGTTCCACAGAAAACTTGTGCTCTTTAATGGAATGGATACTTGCGCCACGCGCAGATTTTATTTCTTTATACAACGTAAGTGTATTCAGCATAACACCGTTTGCCAGGAAACAGGCAAAACCTTCCGGACTGATCGTGCATCTTTGCTTCGGAAGACAATCAATATTATTGGAGACAAACCATTCGCCATCCAAATCCGCATAAAATATTTTTTTTGAATTGGCTTTATCGGTTATAAAATAAAAAGTTTTTCCGATGATTATAAACAAGGCAAAGCTTCCCTCCAGCTGATCCGCTGCAGCAATACCATGCGCTTCAAATGCACGGATCAATTCGTCCTCATTCTTATTATAAATGACACCATCTACAAAAACCTGAATGGCGGTTGAAGATATTTTCAGAGATGGGGCTCCTTGTATATCTATTTCACCTTTTCTATTAATCAAAAAAGAGAAATCACCTTTGTTTTTTATAAATGAACATTTTTCCGAAATCACTGTACCCATACCGACTTATAACATTTCATAAAAAACGATTCAATATTTCAATGAATTTTCAAACACGGAGTGTCTTTTAAAATAAATTCTGATCTGTTTCAGAAAAAAATAAATTCATTAATGACCTAAATATCTGCTTTTTTACGCAAAACTAAAACTTCTGTCAGTAAATATGCCCCTGTTTCTGCAATTGACCGTTATGCTTCCCCTTATAACTATGTAATTTCTTTAAGAATTTATAAGGATCCCATGCGATTGAATCACTGAAACATCCTTCTGTCAACTTTTTTTACTCCCAGGCAACCCTTTTCTCATACCTCGTGTCTTATAATCAAACCAACGATCTATATACTTGAAAGAGCTTCCGATTGGTATCATTACACTGATAGCAACTGCTTTGTGCTTTATTTATTCGGTTTATAAAAAGGACGATATGGCCCAAAATACTGAAGAAGATTAATTACAGAATCAGGAATGCATTGACCAAGCAAATACTGCCTCTGTATTACAAACTATTTAGTAAATTGTTGTTCAGGCTGAAGTTAGTTTCTATAAAATTCGGAAACTCATACACATTGTATCAGCTATAAATAAAATACTGCAGGCGTACTCTTCTGTACTTATTTAATTTTAATGAATGTAGAGAAAGATCTCATAGAAGGTTGTAAAAAAGGAAAACATAAGTCCTTTGAATCCCTGTATCAGCTGTATGCAGGGAGGCTGCTTTCTATTGCCATGCGCTATGCATTCACAACATTTGAAGCCGAAGATATTCTGCAGGACGCATTCATTAAAATCTTCAACTCCATTCACACATATGAGTACAAAGGCTCCTTCGAGGGCTGGCTCAAGCGGATTGTAGTAACCACTGCTATCAATCATTACCATAAAGATAAATTCAAACAAACGCAGACAGACTATGTTGAGGTTGAAGAAGAAAGCGATGATGTAGCAGATATTATTTCAAAAATTTCTGCAGATGAATTACTGGAGACTATTCAAACTTTGCCAGACGGATACCGTATGGTATTCAACATGTATGTCGTTGAAGGCTATACACACAAAGAGATCGGTGAATTGTTGTGTATTTCAGAAGGAACTTCAAAATCACAACTTGCTAAAGGAAGGACTTTATTAAAAAATAAACTTCTTCAGAAAGGGGTTATAACGTTATGAAAGACAATACAGATCGTATGGACAAAGCCATAAAAGACAAATTGAATGGACATGAAGCACATGTTCCTTCAAATTTATGGAAGTCCATTGAATCAAAATTGCCCCCCGAACCAGGCAACAAAGGTGGCGCGCTCTTTAAAAATCCATTTATCATTTCTTTTCTTGCCCTAAGCATTCTTACTACAGGTATCTATCTGTTCCGTCCGGTAAACAAACAGCAACACACAGCAACAACATCCGGTGCTGTTTATTCTGTGCCAGCGCATACTTCTATAACACAAAAAACCAATACGCCTTCAAACAAAAATAGCCACACATCTTCTGATGACTTAAAGAATATAACAAACGAATCTCTGCATACAACATCAACAGCAGAGTATGTAAGTAACAGCAAGCAAACGCTGTCCGCATCGGGCAAGAATCAATCTGATTCAAAAATATCAACCCTGAACAATTCAACCCCGGCAAATAAACATACTGACTTTACAAGCAATATGCGTATATCTCCGGAAAATGCTAAACATACAAACCATACAAATACTACAGCTGCTGCAACTCAGAACCATTTTGCTGATCAACGTACAACAACCGTGATTAATCATACAAACACTGGTAATGCAGGTACAAAAAATAACAATCATACGAGCCAGGAAAATTTAATAGATAAAATAAACCTGTCTGCATTGGGCACAATCAGTTCAACTGGAACAGGCAAAAAACCGGATGTAAACACAGACGCAGCTCCTGACACAGGTTTACAGCACAATAACACAGTAAATAAAAATTCAGAACATCTATCTGCAGACTCAGAAACTTCGCAGGAAAACAACCGGACAATTACTGTTGTTGATCCAGAAAATACAACAACCAATAGAGATGATGCAATTGCGCTCGCTTCCCAAAAACATTTTTCCGGAGAAATTACTGATACGGCAAACAGTACAGATAATTCTGTTTCAAATAACACAGACAGCAACAATCATGCAGTAGAAAATATTGCAGGTATTGCATCTGTAACACGAAATAACCCGCAGACAGAAGACACAAATGCTAAGAATACAAATAAATCAAACAGCATTCAAACAGAGCAGAATAAAAACAACCAGCAAGGATCTGCAGATGAGCTTTCGGATGTGCGCGCCTATTTTATAGATTCCATGACTGTACCGGATAACCCGGCAATAATTGCTTCTGCTGCAAACACAATAAATAATAAAATCGATTCTGTCAACACAAACAAAAAAATCATTGATAGCAACAGCACTCAACAAAATCCTGAAGCTATCACAACAATATCTGAAGAGCAGAAAAGACACACATCAGCCTTCTTATCAAAATGCAGCTTTGACGGATTTATCACCCCTGCGTTCGGATATATCTATACCGCTGCCAATACTTCTACCGTGAGCAGCGAAGATTCCCTGAATAAATTTATTCAAAACCGAAATCAGAATACCCGCACCGGCTCAGGTATCACTGCCGGCTTACGCATGAATTATGCACTCAGTAAAAAAATTGAATTAGGAATCGGCTTGCAATATTCCAGCATGAGCCAGGCTTCATACCTGAGTCAAAAAACGCTGGACTCCAGCTATTACACATTCCAGGGATATACCAAGACAGACAGTATTTATGATTCTATCCAGGGAACCTATATCCATAGACAGTATTTTGTTAAAACAGATTCCTCAGCAATCAATAGCTTCACCACACAAACAAAAAAATTCATTGATCAATATCAGAATTTTTCTATCCCTATTTATATTGCTTACGGTTACTCGGTCACAGACCGGTTATCCCTGCTGGCGCGAACAAGCCTGCTGATTAATTATCAGCTTTATTCCGTAACCTATCTGAATGAAACTGAAGATAAAATTATCGGTTATCATTCCAGGAAGAATATTTCCCTCGGCGGATCGTTTTCAATTGGCGGTTATTATGCCTTTTCAAGAAGCTGCTCTGTATTCGCTGAACCAGTCGTCACTTACTACTTCTCAAATCTGTTCGACAAGCAGGCCCCTATAAAACAAACATTATTAATGTTGGGACTTCAAACCGGTATCCGGATAAGTTTTTAAATTTGCGGGAATAATACCCAAGCTTCTTTCTAAAATAGTATTCTCTCCCAATACGGTGAATATGTAATTTTATTTAAATTTACGTATTCACCGTATTTAAAACTACTATGAACGGAAAATCAATCGCCCTGCTATCTTATATTCCTGTGATATGGATACTTGCTTTTGTCTTGTATCTGGACAATCGTACCAAAGATTCCATTGCGCGTTTTCACCTGAGACAAACCCTGGGGTTACAATTGATGTTTATTGCCGGTTCCATAATCCTGGGTTTCTTCCGGGTATATTTTCTTCTTTTTCCTTTTGAACTTGCCTGTCTGGCACTTTGGATTCTTGGCTTATTGAGTGCCTTAAAGGAAGAGGAAAAACCCGTGTTTTATGTAGGAGAGTATTTCCAGGAATGGTTTAAAAATTTTATCCGCTAGTTATACCAATAAAGACAAAATAAGCGTTATCGAAACATGAAAAAAATCCTTTATATATTATCTGTTTCGGTAACGCTTATTGTTTTATCCGGTTGCTCTTCATCCAAGGCAGGGCAATACGGCGGCAAAATGACCAGGAAGAGACCATGCCCGCAGGGCTGCGATTAATTCTTATTTGACCAACGTCAGTATGGTAAACTCCCGGTCAATCAGTCCGCCGATTTTACCTTTGATCTTCTCAACCTGTGTTTCTGTTTTTAATATTTTAAAATTACTTTTAGCAGCCAGAGCTTGGGCTTCTTTTGTATCGTATAAGGTAAAGCCGTATTTGGTGAAAGGCAGCTGCGCCATAAACGATTTTTGCGCAAAGCCAATACTAAATTCACCGCCGGGTTTCATTACACGACAAATATCATTTAACAGTTTTACCGGATCAGTCCAGAAATAAAGCGTGTTGACGGTATATGCTTTATCAAAATAATTTTCAGCAAAAGGAATATCCGTTCCATCATACATAAAAAAGAAAGCTTGCTTTTTTTCAATATAAGCTTTATTGATCTGCTGCGCTTCAGCATGCATCAAGTCTGATATTTCGAGTCCGTAATACGAAACCTTATAGCGGTCCAGGATATATTGCAGATGCCCACAGTTGCCATGCCCCAGTTCCAGTATCTGATCGCCATCCTGTAGACTCAGACTATTGATCGTTTGACGTATCATGTTTCCGTTTGACTCATTCATCAGATCCCCCATTTCTGAACCTTTGCTGCCATGAGGTTCACGGAGTTGTGCGGCTATGGCTTTGAGCTGTTCTTCTTCCATTGATATAAATTATTAATTTAAAAGCATTGTTCTTCAGAATATTTATTTTAAAAAAAATAAATATTTCATTACCTGATTAATCTGCATTCAGGTGTTTTGCCACTGCTGCTCCCATGCTGAAACAGCCTTGCAATAAGTAACCACCAGTAGGTGCATCCCAATCCAGCATTTCACCAATCACATAATGCTGAGATATTTTTTTCAGTTGAAAATTTCCATCTACTTCATCTAAACATATGCCACCTACCGTTGAGATCGCTTCATCTATCGGACCAGCACCTGTTACAGGTAATGTAAAGCTCTTAACCCATTCAGCAAGTTTAACAACATCCATAAAATTTTCCTTCGACACATAAGCCTTCAATAAAGCAATCTGTATGTCCGTCAGTTTTAATTCTTTCATTAAACTTTCAGTAAAAGACTTACCGGATTTAACCGAAAGCTTTTGAACAAGTTCTTCTTTTGAAAATGTTGGTTTGAAATCGATCTTTATTTCAGCAATACCTTTTTCATTGAGCTGTTTTCTCAATAGCGGGCTTAATGCATAAACAGCGCCGCCCTCAACACCGGATGCGGTTATAACCATTTCTCCTTTCCGTTCCCCACCTTCTGTAGATACAGAAATGTTCTTAAGCCACCTGCCTTCATGCTTTGCAACAAATTCAGCAGGCCACTGAATTTGCCAGGCACAATTCGAAGCCTGAAGCGGGTTCACTTCAATGCCCTTTTGCAGAAACAGGTTCAGCCACGATCCATCAGAACCTGTTACCTTCCAGCTGCCACCACCCAAAGCAAAAACAACAACATCTGCGTTTATTGATACTGTTCCTTCCTTCGTTAAAAACTGCAGTGCATTGTGTTCATTCCAGCCTATCCAGTCATACCGGGTATGAATTTGTACACCCGTGGTTTTTAACTTTTCAATAAATGCATTCAGTACATCAATGGGTTTGATTCCCTGTACCGGGAAAATCCGCTTGCTTGAACCGGTATAGGTCGCTATTCCTATGCCAGCCAGCCAGTCGCAAAGATGTTTGTTTGAAAATGTACGAAGTGCTTCTTCTAAAAAATATTGTGGTGTATAACGTGTAACGAATATTTCTATATCTTCCGAATGTGTGAGATTAAAGCCACCATCACCTGCCACTAAAAATTTACGGCCAACAGCAGCATTCTTTTCATAGATATGAACCGTATATTTTTTTTCATCCAGCATGGCAGCCAGCATAAGCGCTGCAGGTCCACCACCGATGATTGCAATTGATTTCAATAGAGTATAAGGTTGGGCGAATAATTGTATTGCGGACCGAATGTTTATTTCAGAAGGAACAAGTGTAAAGTGTAATCCTTGGTCAGTTTAATATAAGCTGTAATTATTAACTGCTGTATTACAAGATGTGTCGAAAATTGTTCTGCCACACACATACACTTTACACTCTACACTTTCAACTAGAAATCATCCGTGCATCGTCGCACTCTCTCCATACCTGGCAATCACTGTTGCTTCGTACGCTAAAAATTCCTGCCAGCGTTTATCAATGTCTTCGCCTTCACTGTATTTACGGGCGTAGTTGATGAATGTTGTATAATGTGTTGCTTCGCTGATCATCAATTCACGATAGAAGTTTTTCAATTCCTCATCTTTGATCTGTTCGCTCAGCAAACGGAAACGTTCGCAGCTGCGTGCTTCAATCAATGCTGAAAATAATAAACGATCTATCAATACATATTTACGGATGTGCCCTTTGCGCATGAAGGCATAAATATCCCCCGCGTAAGGATCCTTGCGTTCACGGCCCAATACCAGCCCTCTTTTTTTAATAATGTCATGCACCATTTTAAAATGCTGCAGTTCTTCCTGTGCCAGATCAATCATATCACTTACCAGTTCTGTATACTCCGGAAAATTGATCACAATGTACATAGCATTGGTTGTAGCTTTCTGTTCGCAGTAAGCGTGATCGGTTAAGATCTCAGGAATGTTGGATTCAACAATCTCAACCCAGCGCGGGTCTGTCGGTAATTTTAATCCCAGCATAAATCAAAGGAATGAATGAAGTACAAAGATACTAAAAATGTCACGGATTGAATGCATTAGAAAAGCACCGGACGGAGTTCCGGCATCTTTTCAAACAGCGCTTTTGCAAACGGACATACCGGCAGTATTTTCAGGCCATGTGCCATCGCGTAATCAACTACGGCAAATACCAGCTTCTTTCCGATGCCATTGCCTTCGTGTGTGGGGTTCACTTCGGTATGTTCGATCACAAGTTTCGTATCGCCGGCCATGACGTAGGTAATGCGGCCTACTTCAACGGAATTTTCCGTTGCTGTGAAATATCCTTTTTTATCTCCGGCAATGTGGTTGATGTTAATGTTCATATATCAGGCAGTTCTATTTAATCATTTTTTGTGCGCAGGTGTTTAGGTGCAAACATAACACCAAACATCATCACCAGCGCGGTCAGCACGATCACCTGTATCACCAGCGATTTAAATGAAAACGGACCGGTTGGTTCCGGTACGATTGCTACGAAGAGCAGAATCGTAATCAGGCCTCTCGGTGCAATGAATAACAAGGGCATTAACGGCAGTTTATAAATCAGCAACTGTACCATACGGATTACAATGATTGCTGATACAATGCCAAGTGCGTATGGAATGGTATCGGGATTAACAATTTCAACTGTATCCATCAAAAAACCAAACAGCAGAAAAAACAGCGCCCGGACCAGGAAAGCTGCTTCTATGCAGAGTTCGTGCAGCTTTTCAACTTCAGCCGCAATTGCCATATAACGAATTTTGCGGAAAGGCTTGTACTTACCTATTTCCATAACATTTCCCAGCAGCAGACCGAAAATAATAATAAATATTAAACCAGGTAAATGATAGATTTTGGAAATGCCATAAAATAAAATGACGACAATAATAATCGGACTGTATTTAATATGATGATCCACCCGTGTCATCAGCATAGACAGAATGATCGTGGCAACAAATGATAGTACGGTAATGATTGCAATGTCTTTAAAAAAATCGATGAGTGAATCGGTTGTTATGACACTATTCAAGGCAACAAAATTAAAGAATAATACGCCCAGAATATCAGAAAGACTGGTTTCGAAAACCACAAAGTCGCGGATATCCGAATGAAATGTCTTAACCGTAGGAATCGCAATGGCGCTGCTGATCACACAAAATGGCAGCGCGTAAGTAAGACTATCTTTCAATGTATAACCACCAATAAACTGAAAAAAGTAGCCTAACAGGAATGCAAGTACAACCATGGGAACAAGAGCTACCACAACCGATTTCCGGATCATGGGTAATTTGGTCTTATCAACTTTTAGTTCCAGCGCGCCTTCCAGTACAATCAGGATCAATCCTACGGTTCCCAGCACCGGCAATAAGGGGTTGAGATTAGGCATGGTAATCTCAAATACCATGCATGCCTGTCGCACCAGCCAGCCGGCAACAAGTAATAATATAACTGAAGGAATTTTTGTTAAATGTGATGTCAGGTCAAAAATATAAGCCAGCAGCAATAAGGAACAAACGGCGATTAAAATATTCATAACAGTTTGAAAAGATAATGTATCCTGCGCGCCGATCTTTTCTTTTTGCGCAGAGACAGGGCGCGCTAAAGATACAAAAAGGGCTTTATATTGCTATAAAGCCCTTCCGGAAAATAAACTATACTGAAAGAAACAATAAATATCTATTCCTATTGTTCGGTTTTAAAATCGGGTGTAATAATATGTACAATGGTTGTGTCTCGTTTGGTATTGGTTTCCAGCAATTGAATCATGCGTGCATTCTGTTGGATCTGGATCGAATCCAGGTGCAGTGCAAGCGCTTCAAAATTGCTGTCTTTGCTGCTGCTCTGAAAGCTTACAACAAGCAGGATGGCAATGACTGACAACGCGCCGGCCAGCAAACCTGTTTTAAAATTCAACGGGTTGCTGCGAGAGACTTTTTTCTCTGCAGCAGCTTCCCGTAAATGTACTTCTTCAAAAAAACTCATGTCTGTTTCCATATAAACTTTTAGTCGGTCGTTACAGGATTTATTTCAGATTACGCATTTTTATAAGAGGCACAGTATTAGACTCATCACCGTCTACAAAAACAGTAATGGCTTCTGATGATTTTACCAGAAAAGTGTATTTATCAATTCTGAACGTATTGTATATGATATCCTGGAAAGTCAACTCAAAATCCACCAGCTTCTCGCCGATATACACCATTCCGGATAAAACATTGTTATTTATAATTTCCAGATTCAGGAAGGAGTATGTTACCCCTGTGCCGTTCCCGGTTAACCAATTTGATTTTTTCAGAATGGAAAATAAATACTGAATATCCATTCCAATGCTTTTGATAATGTCGCTGATAACAAACATAAATTTTCCTCCTATGTTAAAATGAAATGATTTTTAAAAAGCTTGGCGATCATACACCCCGCCATTTTCTAAAATAGTTATGCTTCATTCAGCTGTGATGAAGCATAACCAGCTTACAGCTTCCACCTCACGTGTCATCGTATTAAGATGGAACTCTGTTTTTAGAAAATGCCAGGGGCATAGATCATATTTACTAATAATATTAGCAAATATAGGGGCATTAATTTTAAATACTAATTTTATTAGTATTATTTTCTAAACATTTTAGCAAAAAGATGTTAATTTGTTGGAAGAAAGGCCATTATAAGGTAAATTTGAAGGAGAGATTTGAAGAAAAGGATAAAAAACGTTTATAATTCAGTAGAAAATTGAAGGGTAAGAGTCGCCTGGTTTCTCCAGTGACAGATAGATTCCCGTAAAACTTTGATTAG
>NZ_JBQCDF010000127.1:0-4098 GCF_051961495.1 Cytophaga sp.
GACCATTACCTATACACCTGTACCATCGATCAATGCAGGTGTAGACCAGATCGTATGTTCTACTGAAATGCCAATAAATCTTTCAGCGACAGGTTCGCCTGCGGTATGGCAGCCAAGCGGTGGTACCTTTGCCAACCCGAATGCATTAACAACAACCTATACTCCTTCAGCGGGAGAGATCTCTGCCGGAACAGTAACCTTATCGATCAGCACGGTTCCAAGCGGCGCCTGTCCGACCAAGACAAGCCAGCTGACTATCACCATCCCTGCCGGTCCGATTGTAAATGTTGGCGCACCAGCCCAAACGATGTGCGGCAGTTTAAGTGCTTTCCAGCTAAATGGTGTGGTAACCAATGCAACGGGTGGTATCTGGACAACAAACGGCACAGGCAGTTTCTTACCTAATGCCAATACATTAAATGCAACATATCAGCCATCGGCAGCAGACAGAAGCAATGGCAGTGTTGTTTTGACATTGACTTCCACGGGGAACGGCTTATGTAAGCAGGTATCCAAATCACTGACCTTAACAATCACACCTGCAATTACCGTAAGTGCAGGTCCTAATCAGACGCTTTGTGCCGATGTAAGTGGTATTACCCTGAGTGGTACCATGGCCAATGCTACCGGCGTTCTCTGGTCAATCACCAGCGGTTCAGGATCGATTACTTCACCGACCAGTTTAAGTACTACTTATGTGCCGTCTTCTGGAGATATTACAGCTGGTACGGTTTCGTTGTTATTGACCTCAACAGGCAACAATGGTTGTCCTGCCGTTACCAGCCCGGTAACCTTTACACTTACACCGGCTCCTACCCTGAACCAGGGTGCTAACCAGACAATTTGCGGTGACTCTGCTTATGTGCAGCTGAATGCAGTTGTTACCGTTGCAACTGGTGTTAAATGGACAACAAACGGCACGGGTACTTTCTCTCCCAACAATGCAACATTGAATGCGAAGTATATTCCTTCTGCTGCCGATGTAACTTCCGGAAGTGTTACTCTTACAGCTACTACCACTGGAAACGGTACCTGTAATCCAATTGTAAAAAGCCTTACCGTTACAATCACGCCAGTTGTTACATTAACTGTTCCAACTACTCAAACGGTTTGTGAAAATAATTCTACAGTAAATTTAAATGCAGCAATAACAACTGCAACCGCAGTGAACTGGACAACAAACGGCACAGGTACTTTTGCCAGCCAGACTTCGCCGGTTACTACCTATAATCCATCAGCAAGTGACATTTCTTCTGGTCTGGTAACACTTACTGTTAAGACAACCGGAAACGGAACATGTAAAGTTAAAACAGCTCAGGTTCAGGTAACAATTAAACCAGCGCCGATAGTAGATGCAGGTTTACCTCAGAAAGTTTGTTCCAATGTTACTTCAGTATCATTATCCGGTAGCGTTTTAAATGCTGGCGGAGGTACATGGACAACAAACGGTTCCGGTACATTCGCGAATCCGAACGCTCCAATTACGACTTATGCACCATCGCAAGCAGACACAACAGCTGGTTCAGTAACGTTAACGCTTACATCAACCGGCAACGGAACATGTACTGCCGTTTCGAAAAGCGTTGTTATTTCATTTAAAAAACTACCGATTGTTGCTGCCGGGCCTGACCAAACGATTTGTGGTGACAGTGCTTATGTTCAATTAGCCGGTAAAGTAGTGAATGCTGGTGGTGGTGTTTGGACAAAAACAGGTACAGGAGCCTTCTTCCCGAGCACAATTGATCTGAATGCGGTTTACTCTCCTACTGCTGCTGATATAAAAGCCGGAACAGTGACATTAACACTGACATCAACTTCAAACGGCGAGTGTCCTGCTGTATCCAGCAGCTTAACAGTTACGATCACTCCTGCACCTAAAGTTACTGTAAGCGGAGACCAAACGGTTTGTGCTAACAATGCAGTAACAAGTGTTTCAGGTACGTTCTCAGTTTCATCAGCAATTAAATGGACGACTTCCGGTACCGGTACATTCAGTCCAAACAATACAACAACTTCTGTTACTTATACACCTTCTGCATTAGACAAATCTGCCGGACTGGTTGTATTAGCAATGACAACAACAGGTAACGGTACATGTAAGCCTGCACAAGGATTCATTACATTAACCATTACTCCTGCACCAACATTGACTGCAGGTTTTGATAAATCTATTTGTGCGGATAGTCTGGGTGTCCTGTTAAATGAAGCTGCTGTTACAACTGCTACAGGCGTTCTATGGTCAACAAACGGATCAGGTGTATTTGGCCCGAATGCAACTACTGTGCAGCCTACCTACTTCCCTTCTACTGCTGATATCACTGCAGGCAGCGTAAAATTAGCAGTAGTAACTACAGGTAATGGAAAATGTTTACCGGTAAGAGATACGATTCAGATTGCGATAACTCCTGCTCCGACAGTAACTGCCGGTACAGATATCGCAGTTTGTGCTGACACAAGCAGCATTCAATTGGCTGGCAATTCAACCGTTGCAGGTGGTGTAAAATGGACTACATCCGGATCAGGTATTTTCACTCCGAGTGCTACAATGAAAAATGCTGAGTATATACCTTCCAATGCAGATACGACAGCTAAAACAGTTACCTTGACATTAACGACAACAAACAATGGTACGTGTAAAGCTGTTTCTGATCAGGTAGTCATTACGATCGCACCAAAACCTGTTGTCAATGCAGGAACAGACAGGACGGTATGTGCCGATGTCGATCAGCTTTTAATGGGTGGTATTGTTAATAATGCTACCGGAGGAAACTGGTCAACGAACGGTACCGGGATATTCTCTCCTAGCAGTGGCTCATTGAATCCAAACTATACACCTTCCGCTTCTGACCTGACTGTAGGAACGGTTGTATTGACACTCGTCTCAACCGGTAATGGATTATGCCATGCTGTAAGCGATAACGTTATCGTTAAATTCAACCCGGTTGCAACAATTTCTGCAGGTAATAATCTCCAGGTATGTAATAGTGTTACTACAGTTAATATAAATGGTTCATCTACCAATACTTCAAATGTTAACTGGACTGTTATCTCTGGTGCTGGTACTGTATCAGCTCCTACAAGTCTGTCGACAGCCTATAATGTTTCCAACCCTGCCGATATCACAGCCGGAAGTGTAACATTGAGAATTACAGGTACGGCATTGAGTGGTTGTTCAAACGTTTCAGATGATGTAATAATCACATTCGTTGCGTCTCCTCCAATTGATGCAGGCCCTAGCAAAACAGTTTGTGATACTGACTTACCAATTCAGTTACAGGGGACAGGATCTACAGCTCAATGGTCAGGATATGCAGGCACATTCAGTCCGAATGATCAGACATTGAATGCATTGTATACACCTTCAGCAGGCGAGATTTCCGCAGGTACTGTTACACTGACATTGACAACAACAAACAATGGCGTATGCTCTGCTGCGGTTGATAATGTTACCTTTACTATTATTCCAGGTCCGGATGTAGATGCAGGTACAACAACACCAATCTGTTCAAACTCTGCTTCAATCAATCTGACTGGTACAAGCAATGGCATTAGTTCAACTGGGGTAACCTGGTCAACAGCCGGTTCCGGTACATTTACAAATGGAAACACGTTAACGCCAACTTATACTCCGTCTGCATCTGATAAAAATGGCGGAGACGTAATCTTAACAATTACTTCTACCGGTAATAACGCAGCATGTAAAGCAGCTACAGATACTGTTCACGTAATGATATCTCCGGCACCAACAATTGCTACAGGTTCTAACCAGACGGTTTGTGGGGATGCTACCACAGTTGATGTCAGTTCTACATTTACCAATGCAACCGGTGTTCAGTGGTCAAATGGAACTTCAAGCGGTTCATTTGTAAGTGCAACATCAGCCAAAACGAAATATAATGTAGCTGTACCGGCAGATACAACAGCAGGTACAATTACAGTAAATGTTCAGACAACAGGTCAAAATGTTGGATGTGCAGCTGCAACAGCTCAAATGACGATCAAATTCACAAAACTTCCGCAGGTGAATGCAGGCAGTCCTATAACAGTGTGTACCGATACAACTTCTGTACCGTTGAACGGTTCAATTGGTATTGCAAC
>NZ_JBQCDF010000128.1:0-22143 GCF_051961495.1 Cytophaga sp.
CGTGGTGATCCGTGAAAATGCCGTGATGGAAACATTAAACAATGCTGTTCTTGACTTTGATACATTAACCAATTACCACCACTTATACGATGGTAATATTGATATCAACGGAAGAAAGAATTTCAACGGAGAAGCATTATATCGTTATGTGAACTTAGGTTCGGATACCTTGCAGATGCTGTTCAGCAATTTCCAGTATACGCTTTCAGATAAGAAGAAAGCCGGAGGTTACACGACCGGTATTGCCCAGGTGCAGGATTCGGATTCATTATTCGTTGGAGATAAAATTCTTTACAAAGGAAATATCACGATGAAATCACCTGAAAAATTCCTGGCGTTTGAAGGTTATATTAAACTTGCCTTGAAAGGACAGCTGAGTTATTCTTCGTGGCTGAAATATACCAACACCGGTTCTTCCAATACAGTATCCCTTGACCTGAATAATGCCGTGTCTGAAAGAGGCAATCCGTTGGTAACTACTTTGTCTTTTGATAACAAGTCAAACCAGCTTTACCCGAACTTTATATCTGAAAAGATTCATCCGGAAGATCAGGATCTATTACCTGTAACAGGTGTGTTCCAGTACAACCCGGATTCACTTGAATTTAACGTAGGTTCTGCAGATAAGCTGAACGGCAAATCATATAAAGGGAATTTCTTGTCCTATAATGACAATACTTCTAAAATAAAATTCGGCGGGATGTTTAATATTTTACGCCCGGATGCGAATGTTAAAGCATATGTCAGCGGAACAGGTAAAGCTTCTCTGGTTGAAGACGAATATAGCTTTAATTATTTCATGGGCTTTGCCTTCAAAGGAAATACGGCACCGCTGGTTGCCATGAGTACTTCTATTGCCAGTTTATCTTTCCCATATACGGAAGAAGCAAATTCATTTTCAGAAGCAGACTCAAAAGCTGCCCAGGAAAAAGATGATCTGTTGTTCCAGAAACTGGCAGAGTTTATTGATAATAGTGGTGTGGCAACCTACAAGGCTAAGCGCGCTTCAGGGCAGAAATCAATTTCTGTATTGAGTCCTGATTTCCAGAAAGCAATTGTATTCAGTGAAGTAAAAATGAACTGGTCGCCGGAATATAAAACGTTCTATAGCGTTGGTCCGGTTGAATTATCCAACATATTAAAAACGGATATCAATAAAAGTATACACGCATTTATTGAAATTAAAAAATCAACGTCGGGAGATATTGTTACCATTTATATGGAGCCGACACATGGCAACTGGTATTTCATTACATACGATGAAAACAGATTGGCTTATGCTTCATCCAGTGCAGATGTTTCAACGGCTATTGCCAGCAAAACCAAAGGCGAAATGCCGGACCGTTCAAAATTCTTTGTTGTGCAGGCAGAAGCTATGGAAGTAAACAAATTCGTTTTCTCATTTAAAGAGCGCTACGGTATTGCAGATGATTATGTAGAGGAGGAAAATCTGTTTGATGCAGGGGCTGATTCGTTGTCGACGGATTCATTGTCTACCGATTCTGTTTCTGTTCAACAGCGGAAACAAATGCAATTGGATGACAAGAGCAATACTGAAGATCGGTTGAATTCAAGCAATCCGGATGAATACAAGGATGATGCAAGCGATCCGAATAAATACAAACTTGATGAACAGGATACGAATTATGAGTCTGAGGAAGAAAAGAAAAATCCGGCAGATAATAAGTCAACTATAGAGGAGCAGCAGCAGAAACAGCGTGACCAGGAGCAACTCAAGAATCTGTTCAAGTAGATTCAGACCAGCTACGGAATCAATCCATATTTTGTGTCATTATTGGAAAAAATGGCTATATTTGCGCTAAAATGCGGAATTCCAAAAATGGAATTCCTGAAACGATCGTGCGTTTAGTCTCGTAAAATAAATTATGACTGAAATACTATATATCATATTAGGTGCTTTTGTAGCCTATTTAATGGGCTCATTTATTACCGCGATCTGGTATGGAAAGCAGTATCATGGTATTGATATCAGGACCTGCGGAAGCGGTAATGCCGGTGCAACAAATACGTTCCGAGTGTTGGGTAAACGCGCTGGTACAATTGTAATGTTGATTGATATTTTTAAAGGCTGGCTGGCAACAAGTCTGGCTGTATTATTGGTTCGTTTTGACATTATAGATCCGCTGCAACTGGATGTATATAAGCTCATTTATGGTCTGGCAGCAGTTACCGGTCATATCTTCCCGATCTTTGAACGCTTTAAAGGTGGAAAAGGGATTGCTACTTTGCTGGGAATGGTATTCAGTATACAGTTTGAAGCTGCGCTGGTTTGTCTGGCGGTATTCTTAATTGTATTGATTGCATCAAAATATGTGTCACTCGGTTCAATCATCTCAACGCTTTCGTTTCCATTGATGATTATTTTCATCCCGAGATTTCACACACAAACTCCTATTGTGATTGTATTTGGCTTTGCGATCTTCTTAATGGTCGTTCTTACACATAAGAAAAATATCAAGCGTTTGTTCCATGGTGAAGAGAATAAGACTTATCTTATTCCACGTAAAAACCACTGATAGAACCATAAATTGCACCTCCGATAGAATCTTTAGAAGCACCGGTAACGGTGCTTTTTGCATTTGGCAGGTTCAGCATCCGGAGCAAACCCAGAAAGCCAAAGATGATGGCTTCTTTGTATTGCACCGTTTCTTTATCCGGCACCACCGGATTAAAAGCCGGACCCGTGTACTGCCGCAGCTGTTCAAGAAAAAACGTATTAAAAGCACCGCCGCCGGTAATCAATACTTTTGATTGATTCTTTTTAGCCGGTATCGCTGAAAGAGCTGCCCCAATCTGTTTCGCACAATGGATCACATACGTGTGCAGCAAGTCTTTTATTTCATGCTTATCAAATGTTTTTATAAGCGGGAACACAACTTCATCTACCCATTCACGGCCAAGTGATTTTGGAAAAGGAAGTTTATAATAAGGCAGCTTTTCCAATTGTTCCAACAATTCCGGAATGAGTTTTCCGTTCCGGGCAATAGAGCCGCCGTCATCATAACTTTTACCTGATTTTAATGCCAGGGCATTCAACACAATATTAATGGCACAGATATCATAAGCAATATTGTTTTCGTGATTCAGAAAACTGACGTTGGCAATGCCGCCAAGATTCAGGCAGCCCGCATATTCAGAGAAGAGCAGTTCATCACCAAGCGGAACAAGCGGTGCGCCTTGTCCGCCAAATGCCACATCAACAGAACGCAGGTCTGTTACCACAGGAAGATGGCAGGCCGCATAAAGGCTTGCACCGCTGCCGATCTGAAGCGTATAACCCTTTGAAGGATTATGGAAAATTGTATGTCCGTGTGCAGCCACCAAATCTGCAGATAAATTCTTTCTCTTTAAAAATGCGGCCACTTCGTTACCTTGAAAAGTTCCGAATTGACGATCCAGAGCAATCAATTCTTCACCGGTTAGCCGCATAGCCTGATTCAGTTTTACTTTAAAATCTTCTGAATAATCTATTGTTTCTGCAGCCAATGTTTTATAGGTCCAGCGGCCGTGCTGTTGTTCAAACCGGCAGACAGCTATATCCAAGCCATCTAAAGAAGTACCTGACATTAACCCGGCAACGGTATACGTTTTATGTTTCATTCTGAAATGTGCAGCGAATGGTTGTAATACTTTGTGTAAGTTACCAATCAAATCCTGAAAGTTAAACTGCGCAGACAAGGATTATGTTTAGGAAACCGGAACCGCATCGCCGATCAGATTGGAAACTTGCCAATATTTGGGGCATGAAGCAGAAGTTAAATATGGTTGTGGATGTTGGCAACACATTCATAAAAACAGGAACATTTATAGCAGATAAACTTATCGCAGCACATACTTTCAGTAGTATTGAAGATGTGCGCGCAAAGATTCTGCAGGAGTCTCCTGAAAACATTCTGGTTTCAAGCGTACGCGGAGATGAAGTATGGGGTGCGATAAAAGATATTGGCCGTTTACACAAGTTAGATGCCGCAACGGAATTACCCATTGCCTTTGACTATGAAACCAGGCAGACGTTAGGTACTGACCGGATTGCAGCTGCAGTAGGTGCCTATACCTTATTTCCGGGCCAGGTAAATTTGTTTTTTGATATGGGAACCTGTTTGACCCATGGACTACTAGATCAAACCAATACTTTCCTGGGCGGCAGTATCAGTCCGGGCGTAGAAATGCGCCTGAAGGCACTGGCGCATTACACAGCAAAATTGCCTTTATTATCTCCCAATGATGCTGAATTAACCGGAAAGTCAACATCCGGTTCTATCCTGAGCGGGGTAATGAACGGAATATTATTTGAAATGGAAGGATTTATTCAGGCCTATCGAAATAAATACCCAGCCATGAACGTATTATTGACTGGCGGTAATGCATCTCTTTTTGAAAAGAGGCTAAAAGAACCCATCTTTGCAATAGCGGAGTTGAATTTAATAGGTCTAAATAGAATACTTACTCATAATGTTTACTGAATTTAAAAGGCTGGTCCTTATAATCATATTATTTTTTGTTGCGACGTTCTCATATTCCCAGGGCTTAGGAAATTCTCCGTATTCGCGGATCGGTCTCGGAGATGGTATGAATTATCAGGGAACCATCCGTAATATGGGTATGGGATATGCGGGGTCATCATTAATGAGCCGAGAGTATATGAACCTGTTGAACCCGGCTGGTTTAGCGAATTTCAGGTATAGAAGAAACGATTCCCTGGTAAAAATAGACGTTGGTTTTACGATTCAGTTTAAAACCTTAAAAAATGACCAGGTTCGCTCTACCTCCAATGGGGCGAATATCAACCACATTGCTTTTACATTTCCGGTTTCAAAATTATACACCACAGGTATTGTACTTGCCCCGCTCACGATCGTGCAGAACAATTATAATTACCAGGCACCTGTGTCAAATGACCCGAATGGTTACAGCGCAAAGTATAACTATGCCGGCGATGGCGGAATTTATCAATTCCGCTGGATGAATGGTGTCGGGCTTACAAAGAACCTTTCTGTCGGGATGACGGCAGCATTCAATTTCGGAAATATTACCCAGGAAGCCACTTCCCAGCTGATTACAGACCCGAGCAGGCCGGATCTGGAGAATGAAGTGGGTTCAAAAAGGAAAACCGTTTATAGCGGACTTTCTTTTAAGCCCGGTGTGATGTATGAGAAACAATTATATAGAAAAGATGCTTTCACCTATAAAGATCCCTATGGTGTGGAGCATGACTCTACCAGAAGCGTACCTACACCGATTTTCTTCAGAGCAGGCGCATCAGCAGAATTCTTTTCACACATAAAAGCAACTGAATCCAGAAATTTATTTGTACGGAATCCTAAAAATCAGGTGACAACAGATTCCTTGCTGACAGAAACAACCGGCAGAGCTTATTTGCCAACTACGCTGCGTGTAGGTACAAGCTTTGAAAAGCCCGGTCACTGGACAATTGCTGCCGATATGATGTATACAGACTGGTCAAATTACAGCAAGAATATTTTCAAGAATGATTCACTCAATCCATCCTCTATCGGTCTTTATTTAGGCGGAGAGTTCATACCACAGTTTGATGCATCGAAGGAACATAAGAAAACGTACCGCGCACACAGAGTGCGGACTTACAGAGCCGGATTTATGTATACTGCGACACCAATCTCCATTGATGGTCACAGATTATATGATTATTCATTCTCCATCGGTGCATCCATTCCGGTTGGGGTAAGAAGCAAGACAGATCAGTCAAGAATGTTTGTACCGTTGTTGCCGAAGGTTAACGTTGCATTTGTTGCGGGACAACGTTCAACATTCGCTTCAAACCAGCTTACAGAAACCTATTACAGAATTCAGCTGAGCATGGTGATTTACGATAACTGGTTCTTTAAACGCCGCATCCAGTAATGATACGCGTTGCCATAGCACTCATTGTCCTTGGTATAACAACTGCCTGTTCAAATTATGTTGAGAAGGTAAAATTTGTTGAACCATACAAAGGACCGATGATGCGGGCAGAAAACATCACGACTATCTACAGTGACTCCGGTCATACCAAGCTGAAACTGCAGGCCCCCGTTCAATTGCTGTTACAGACCAATGACCGTGAATTTCCGCAGGGCATCTATGTAGAGTTTTTTGATGAAAAAAAAGATCCGAAGGCGATACTCACTTCGAACTATGCGATATTTTATAAAAGCGAAAACCTGTATAAAATATCCGGCAATGTAGTGGTCGACAACAAGCGCGAAGGCAAAAAGCTGAAGACGGAAGAATTGTTCTGGTCGCCGGCAACAAAAAAAATCTATACGGAGAAGCATTTAACCATACAAACCGGAAATGAAGTTGTAGAAGGCGTGGGTATGGAAGCCAACCAGGATTTTTCTTTATATTCAATTAAGAAACCAATAGGTGTCTTTTCTGTCAAATAACCGTTATGAAAAGTAAAAGTGTTTTTACCGTAGTCTTATTCTATTCCATGGTCGGAATGCTGTTCATTTCCATTGACCAGAATATGCGGAATGGTTTTGCAGCGAGTTATGCCTTTTATATGCTTACTTTTATGCTGTTTCTGGGTTATACATATCGCAAAACCAATGAATCAAAAGAGGCAAAAGAAGAGGATAAAGACTTGAAAACCAAACAGGATCCAGGCACCAAAGACCCCTCAAAACCAAAACATTAATAATTAATCTTCAAAACGCTATAAGACTTTTGTTTTTACGGAGGTTTGTCGTTATTTTGCAATTCTTTAGAAACGTATAAAAATGGGTATTTTCAATAAAATCAATCAAAGATCTGGCCTCGTAGTAGGTATAATTGTTGCAGCATTGGTCCTGTTCCTTTTAGGAGGAGAGTTTTTATCCAAGAATTCTTTTTTCGGTGGTTTTAACAACAAAGTTGGTGAAATTGATGGCAGCAATGTAAGCGTTGATGAATTTCAAAAAGCCTTGATCAAAGCAGAAGCTTTGTATGGCGGATCCGGCAACACTTCAAATATGGATGATATTGCCTGGAGCCAGCTTGTTTTTGATAAAGTAAACCTGAAAGTTTACGAAAAGGCAGGCCTGGAAATTTCTGAAAAAGAAAAGAAAGATCTGATCGAAGGCGAGCACATGTCTGACATTGTTAAGCAGCAATTCCAGAATGCTGCCGGTGTTCAGCAATTTTTAAAATATCTTGAAAGCGACCAGATACAATCTGAAGAAGAGCGTAACAGCATTAAATCCCGCTGGAGAGCATTGAAAGAATATGTCTTCAATGAGCGTTTACGCACCAAATACGAAAACCTGATCAAAAAATCTGAATACGTTACAAAAGCAGAAGCTGAGCGTTACTACCATGCAATGAACGATAAGGCAGAAGCTGAATATGTATATGTACCATACTACTCTATTCAGGATTCTACCATTACTGTTACAGATGAAATGATGGAAACTTACCTGAAAGCTCATGAAAAAGAGTTTGAAGTAGAAGCAGGAAGATCCATTGAATTTGCTGTATTCAACAATACACCTACAGCACAGGACAGCTCTTATGTAAAGAAGGATTTGGTTGCTTTGAAGGAAGAGTTCAAAACAGCTAAAAACGATACAGCATTCATCCGCTCTAATTCAGACGTTCCTGCAGAACCTGCTTATGTTCAGATCAGCCAGTTGCCTGCAGGTATGGCGGCAATGGCAGCATCACTTCAGGTTGACAGTGTTTATGGTCCGTTTGCATACAATACAGGTTTTTCATTGTCAAAAGTCATTAAGATTGAAAATGATACTAATGTAATGGCTAAAGCCAGCCATATTCTGTTCCTGACAAATGCAACAGATCCGGCTGAGAAAAAAGCGGAAGCAAAACAAAAAGCACAGCAGATCCTTGCTGAAATCCAGAATGGCGCAAATTTCGAAAAAATGGCTGCACAATATGGCGGCGATGGTACTGCGTCAAGAGGCGGTGATTTAGGTTGGTTTGGAAAAGGGCAGATGGTGAAGCCATTTGAAAATGCAATCTTCAGTGCTTCAAAACCAGGCGTATTGCCAAACATTGTTGAAACGCAGTTTGGGTACCACATCATCCGTATTGATGTACCAAAAACAGGTAAGAAATTCCTGTTGGCGTCTGTTCAGAAAAATGTAATTGCACTTAGCCCTACGGTTGATTCTATCTACACACTTGCTTCGAATTTTTCAACGGTAGTAAAAGATACAGCTACATTCCATGCAGAATTGAAAAAGTATCCTCTGGGCGTAGCTAAATTCGTTCAGCCAAACATTGATGGTGCTGCTAAAGGAATTACAGGCATCGCAGAAGCGAGAGAAATTGTTAAGTGGCTTTACAACGATGATAGAGACATCAACGATGTATCAAACGTATTTACAGTAGATAACAAAAATGTTGTTGTACTGGTTACAGGTATCCGTGAGAAAGGTTTAGCACCACTGGCAGATGTAAAAGATCAGATCAAGCCAAAAGTATTGATTGAAGAAAAGGCTAAAAAGATCAAGGAAAAATTAAAAGTTGAAAGCAATTTTGCTGCAGTGGCAAAAGCATATGGTAATGATGCTGTAACAGGTACTGCTGCAGACATCGTATTGTCTTCAGGCATGATTACCAATATTGGTTATGAGCCGGAGGCTGTAGGAACTTTATTTGGTCTGGCAAAGGATAAAATATCTGCGCCTCTTACAGGCGATAATGGTGTGATTGTTCTTAAAAAGAAAAACGAAGTAAAATCTGAAGTTGCAGATTACGCACAGTTTGTTACACAATTGCAGCAGCAGCGCAACAACAGAATTGCATACGGAGTAGTAGAAACCGCTATTCAGAAATCTGTTGAGATTGAAGATCTGCGTTACAGAAACTAATGCGCTTCTAAAAATAGTACTCAAAAGAGTCACGCTGAAAAGCGTGACTCTTTTTTTTATATGGCAATCCGGCAGCGGTTCGTTTATTTTCCAGCATCTAAATATGTATATTGATTACTTGTTACAGTTTTTATTATGGCAGGAACGGCATCCAAATACAATATTATATTTCAGCAGCAACTGGAGAAATTAAATGCAGCTCAGCGGCAGGCTGTAGAAACCATCGAAGGTCCTGTGCTTGTTATCGCAGGTCCGGGTACGGGTAAAACACAGATTCTTTCTGCCCGCATAGGAAAGATTCTCGCATCAGAAGATCTGCAGGTGCAGCCACACAACATTCTTTGTTTAACCTTTACTGAAGCAGGAACAGTTGCGATGCGCAAGCGCTTGCTGGATTTTATTGGGCCGGAGGCATACCGTGTTCATGTATATACCTTTCATGGTTTCTGCAACCAGGTGATTCAGGAAAACCTTGATTATTTTGGTGTACGCAACCTGCAGCCCATCTCTGAACTGGAAACGATTGAACTTTTTCAAAAGCTGATTGATAATTTTGATCCGGCGAGTAAGCTGAAACGGTTTAAAGGCGATATCTATTACGATCAGGAAGGCTTAAAGGAATTATTTAAGAACATGAAGAGTGAAGGCTGGTCTGAAGACCATATGTACCGCCTGATCGATCAATATACAGAAGAACTCAAAGACGATCCTGAACACCAATACAAACGGAAATCAGGAAATAATAAACCCGGAGATCTGAAAGCAAGCTATTATACAGAACTTGAAAAAATGGCCCGGCTGAAAGCTGCCATTGCAGAGTTTGCCAATTTTAATACTGCCATGGCTTCCATCCGCAGGTATGATTACAACGACATGATTTTATGGGTGCTGAAGGCATTCAAGGAAAATCCGTTGTTGTTACGTAATTACCAGGAACGCTATCAATATATTTTAGTAGACGAATACCAGGACACAAGCGGCTCGCAGAATGAAGTGGTTGACTTACTGGCTTCATACTGGGAGCGCCCGAACCTTTTTGTCGTTGGTGATGATGATCAGTCCATCTATCGTTTTCAGGGGGCCAATATTAAAAATATTGTAGACTTCAATATAAAATACAATCCGCAGCTGATTGTATTAAAAGAGAACTATCGTTCCACACAAGCTGTGTTAGATGCTTCGATGGCTGTTATCAAAAATAACAACGAACGTTTGGTGAACAGTGTAAAAGGACTGGATAAAGAACTGGTTGCGAAAGGCGCTATTGCTCAATCGCCGGTTGTGCCAAGAGTGATTGAATATTTTAATGAACTGCATGAAGAAGCAGCCATTGTAAAACAGCTGGAAGAACTGTATAAGTCAGGAGAGGATCTTTCAGAAGTGGCCGTGATATATCGTAAGCATTCTAAAGTTGCGGATATCATCAAGGTGCTCGAAAAAAGAAAAATTCCATTGAATATTAAGCAAAGCATCAATGTGCTGCATTTGCCTTTTGTTCAGAATCTGATTGACATCTTAAAATATATTCAGAAGGAAAATGAATATCCGGATTCAGGCGAAGAGCAACTGTTCCGTTTGATGCATTTTGAATATTTTAACATTGACCCGCGTGACATAGCTATATTATCCAGAAGAACACGCAACCGCGAAACCGGCGTCCGCACTAGTTGGAGGGAGCTGATGGCAAATAAAACAGCATTGCATACTTACGGGCTGCATACGATTGATGCAATTGTTTCTCTTGAAATGAATCTTACCTACTGGCAAAAGGAATTCAACAATATAACCCTGCAGGTATTGTTTGAAAAAATCACTACGCGCGGCGGTATACTTTCCTGGATCATGAATGGGTCTGAAAAGACCTGGTATATGCAGGTGCTGACAACATTCTTCGATTTCTTAAAAGAAGAAACAGCACGCAATCCGCTGCTTACATTAAAAGAATTTTTATCTACCATTCAAAAGATGCTGGATAATCATGTGCGTTTGAATCTGCAGAAAATTATTCATTCAGACCAGGGCGTGAATTTTGTTACGTCGCATTCTTCAAAGGGGCTTGAATATAAATATGTATTCCTGATTGGCTGCGTGTCCAAACAATGGGAAGGACAGACGGATCGCAATACCGGATTTAAAATACCGGCAACCATTACAGAGAATATTGATCACGACAAGGAAGAAGATGAGCGGCGCTTGTTTTATGTAGCTCTTACACGTGCAAAAGAACAACTGCAGATTTCTTATGCAGCCAAAGATGTAAACGAGAAGGAATATGTTTGCAGTCGTTTTGTGATGGAGCTTACGCAGGATGAAAAGATCCGTGCGGAGCACGTCAGCTTAAGTGATGATGAGATTCTGGCGTACAAGCTCGACATCCTGCAGTTTACTGAACCGCCGGTGATACCGTTGATTGATTCGACCTATTTAAATGAGATCCTCGAGAATTATCAGTTGAGTGTAACACATTTGAATAAATACCTGAAGTGCCCGCTTTCATTTTATTTTGAAAACATGCTGATGGTGCCAAGTGCGCGTACCGCTTCATCAGGCTTTGGTACTGCAATACATGAGGCATTGAAAGATTTTTTTGCATCCATGCTTTCAGACGAACAGAAGCGCTTTCCAACGGTGGAATATTTAGCTGATACATTCCGCTTAAAATTGAAAAATGTTCATTCGCACTTTACACCTATTGAATACAGAAATTATGAAGAGTATGGTGCAACGGTAGTATTGCCTGAACTCTATGCTACCTATATTGAAGAATGGCAGAAAGATGTATTACTTGAACACCGCATTGATAATGTAGAATTCAAAGGCATTCCGATCAAAGGGAATGTAGACAAAATAGAACTGTCGGGGAATTCCGTAAATGTAATCGATTATAAAACGGGTAAGTATTCTACGAATAAATCGAAACTGCTTCCGCCAACTGAGAAGGAGCCGCTAGGCGGAGATTACTGGCGGCAGATTATTTTTTATAAAATATTAATTGAAAACGACCGGAAGTCGCAATACAAGGTAGTAACGGGTGAACTGGATTTTGTTGAGCCGGATGCTACAACCAAAAAGCCGACAAAGCATAAAATCTTCATCTCTCCCGGAGATGAGGAGATTGTGGCAAATCAATTAATTGAATCATACGAAAAGATCATGAAACATGAGTTTTCGCAGGGGTGTGGAGAAGAAGATTGTACCTGGTGTACGTTTGTAAGGTACAATTATAAGCCCATGGAGCTTAACACAAAGGATGAAGAACTATAGACTGTATTTATAAGATTTTGTAACACATAAAAGTGTGAAATTTAACAATCTTCTTTTAGTATAAAAATATATTGGATTCGTTAAATTCATTCGTTACATTTATATACGTTAAACATGGCTGTAGTCCCCATATAGCGTACGTTTCATGCAAAATTCATATATAAAATTTATCCTGCTGCTTGTTATTGTTTCGGCAATGCATTTTTCCTGTAAGCGGGAATTTGAAAAGCCACGCTGGAATACGCAGGTAATTGCCCCGCTGGTGAAAAGCAGATTAACAATCCGTGACATTGTTACAGATTCTTCCCAGGTTGAAACAGAATCAGACAACTCAATTACATTGGTGAACCGCCAGAAAATTTTTGATTATTCAATCGATTCACTTGTAGCACTGAATGCTCCACCTTATAAAAAAACAGTTAAGCTGAGTAGCCTGGTGTTATCAGACCAGGAGATCACACAAAGAATCTCACTGGGTACAATTGCAAAGCAATTGATTGCGCAAGGAAATCCATTAGGTGCACAGATTATTCTTGCCGGAAAGTTAGGTATACCACTGGCATTCCCTGGAGCCAATGATATTACGGCTGGTCCGATCAATGTCGATATCAGTAAATTTTTTGTGTCGGCAAATTTATTGACCGGACAAATGATTGTATCTGTAAGCAACGGGTTGCCTCTTACAATTGATAATCTGACATTCTCCCTGAATAATATCACGCCTCCGGGTTTGATAACGACACAGACCTTTACAAACATTGTACCGGGCGCTACGCAATCAAAAACACAAGATCTGGCTGGTAAAACAATAGGCGGGAATATCAATGCAAACATTGACGACATGGATATTGGTTCGGGCGTGATTGTTGTAGACACTTCCGACGCGCTCCTGTTAACATTGAAAGTCCAGAATATATCTGTTACCGAAGCCACAGCGATTTTCCCGGCGCAGGATGTGGTGAATGAAACAACTGATGTAGAACTCACCGGTTTGGAGAATGTTCGCTTAACAAGCACCATTATCCGCCAGGGCACTGTGCGTGCGGATGTATACAGCACGGCAGATGATACTGTTCGCTTCACGTACGAAATTCCGGCAGCGACAAATGAAAACGGCATATTTAAATTTGAAGCGGTGGTGCCGCCAGCTCCACCGAATGGTACTTCGTATGCACAATTCAATTCAGACTTTTCCGGTTATCTGCTCGACCTGACAGGGCAGGATGGAACAAAATACAATACGTTCTATAATACATTGGTCGGCAGGATCAACTATACAGGCAGGCTTGTTACGCTTTCATTGAATGATAGCTTGGACATTACGCTTACCTTGCTTGATGCGAAACCTAGTTATGTAAAAGGCTATTTAGGTCAGGATACTATAGAGGTTGGCCCGGGCACGGTAGATTTTGATGTATTCAAAAATATTTCGGCAAGCAGCTTGCAGTTTCAATCGGCAAAACTGGATATTGTTTTTGAAAACGCATTAGGTATACCAGCCAAGGCAGTATTGAATGAGCTGACTGCATACAACACATCGACAGGCACATCCGTTGCATTATCCGGCACACCGATCAATAAAGAATATCCCATTGCACCAGCGATTGAAGGTGTTGGTGTTTCCATTCCCGTGAATTCAACGCTTGATTTATCTACAGGCTCAAATGTTACCAGCCTGCTGAATATTTTGCCGGATAAAATTACATACAAAGGTTTGTTCGATTCCAATCCTCAGGTTAGTCTGCCTCCATACGACACAACGTATACAGACTTTGCCTATGCTGGTGCAGATATGAAAGCGTATCTGGATATGAGGATACCACTTACATTGATCGCATCCAATCTGGTTCTGTCTGATACAAGTGATTTTGATATCAATACACTGCAAACCGGCGGCTATCAGGATGGAAAATTCAACCTGCTTGTATCAAACGGATTCCCATTGGACCTGAAAGTAGACATGCGGTTTCTGGATAAAAACGGACATCAGATTGACAGCATCATAACAACATCAACCATACTTGCGGCTCCTGTTGATAATACAACGGGAAAGGTCATTGCGCCTAAAGCATCAGCAGTGCCTTTTACGCTTAGTGCAGCAGAAGCCAATATATTGATTCAACAAGGTGCGAAGCTTGTATTTACGGCTCGTTTTGATACCAAGCCAGCGAATCAGAACATCACGATATATGATGACTATGCTATAGAATTTAAATTGGTTGGGGATATAGGCATATTGGTGAATAGCGGGAAATGAAAAAAATCAGTAGTTTAATTTTGATGTTTTTGTGCATAAGCTCTGTATTTGCACAAGTTGAATTTGACAGGCCGGAAGCGTTTTTATTTGAAAGAAAAAATCCGTTGCGCAATTGCACAGATTCCTTGAATAATGCCGGCGATACCGTTTCAACAAAAAGGAAACAATTTTCTGTTGATCAGAAAACCGATTTCACCGGTTACTTCTCTGTCTATGGGAGCGCTTTTGTGAATTCGAATTCCATTACCAACTCTTTTATAAAAGCATATTCATATACCTACTCTTATATAGACGATGATCTGAAACAACAGCAGGTTGATCGGTTCAAGTCTTCAAATCGCATTGGCTCAGACAGCAAGGCCGGCCTTTACGGACAATATAAGCTCGGCAACATACGCGTTGAGGCCGGTCTTAATTATCGTAATTTTAATTCGGCACAATTTTCTGCAGATGCATTCAAACTGGTGTTCTATGGCAACTCCATGTATGCCGGACAAACAGCCAGCCTGACACCATTGAACATGTATAATCTAAATGACCAGTCTTTGTATGTGGGTGTAAAAAAGAATATCGGTAAGAAAGAAAACATGACCCTTGGCGCACGTGTAGCTTTTATACGCGGCGGACGCCTGCAAAAAATAAATTCTAAAAACCTTTCTTTGTATACTGCTTCTGATGGCTCTTATTTAACGCTGAATGGTAAATTCAATATTGCCTATACAGATGACTCTACTTACGCAACCATTCCGCCTATGCATGGTGCAGGTGCATCAACCGATCTTTTTTATTCTGTAAAAGATGACCGCAATGAACTGACAGTTGAGTTGCTTGACCTTGGCTTTATTCGCTGGAATGATGTTGTCACCTATAGTGGTGATGGTTCATATACGTATTCGGGCATTTCAATCGATAACATATTCAATGGCGGCTCTCTAACCGTTGACCCCGTAAACCTGAACACCATTCTTGAAAACATGGGCATTAACAAGGAAGTAAAAGACATGACCTACATCCTCCCTTCGACCTTGAATATTGCTTACTACAGACACATGAATCCCAGGCTTACCCTGTCAGGCGGCGTACGCCAGCAATTCGTTGCAGGCTATGTTCCCAGGGTATATGCAAAAGCAGCATACTACATCAAAAAGGATTTTGTAATAGTACCAACACTTGCTTATGGAGGTTTCGGGAGAGCAGATGTAGAATTGGGTATCTCAAAATCATTTGCAGACCGCATTATTTTATCTACGCATTTGCAATGGTTTGAATATTTAGCCGCTCCGTCTAAAACTTCGGGCCAGGGAATGAGCTTGGCATTCAGTTATTATTTTTAACTTGTAGCATGATTGCTATTCGTGATACGGTAAATTTACTTTCAAAACTTACCTTCAAAAGGTGTATGACCATTTTGAAGGTTTGGATAAGTTACCAGTATTCAAAACGAACAGGCAATGTTGTTCATCCATCCGTTCCGTATTCAATTGCGATAGAACCTACCACTTCCTGCAACCTGCGTTGCCCGGAATGCCCGAGTGGCCTGCGCTCCTTCACCCGTCCAACGGGCATGCTTACCCTGCCGTTATTTTCAAAAGTAATTGATGAACTTTATAAAGAAATTACCTACCTGATCTTTTATTTCCAGGGCGAGCCTTATCTGAATACATCTTTTTTAGAAATGGTAAAGTATGCATCCGGCAAAGGTATCTACACGGCCACATCCACCAATGCACATTATCTGAACGATGAAAATGCACGTAAGACCGTGGAATCGGGACTTGATCGTTTGATCATCTCCATTGACGGAACAACGCAGGAAGTGTATGAACAATACCGCGTGGGAGGAAGCCTGGATAAAGTGCTGGAAGGAACAAAGAATATTGTTGACTGGAAAAAAAAGCTGAATGTATCTACACCACATATTATCTTTCAGTTTCTGGTAGTAAAACCAAACCAGCATCAACTGGAGGATGTGAAGCAAATCGCCAAAACTTATGGTGTTACAGAAGTGCGTTTTAAAACTGCGCAGATTTACGATTACAAGAACGGTTCAGACCTGATTCCCGATATTGACAAATACGCGCGCTACAAAAAAAATGCTGATAATACCTATTCCATAAAAAACAGTTTGTTGAACCATTGCTGGAAAATGTGGCACTCCTGTGTTATTACCTGGGATGGTAAAATTGTTCCGTGCTGTTTTGATAAAGATGCACATCTGGTTATGGGCGAACTGCAGCAATTCAGCTTTAAGCAGATCTGGAACAACGATGCCTACCTGCGCTTCAGGAAATCATTGCTCACATCAAGGAGTGAAATTGATATGTGTAAGAACTGCACGGAAGGAACACAGGTATGGGCGTAGAGAATTCCAAAAAATTTTCATCGCAACATATTGCTCAATACTACGACGTGAGCGAAGATCATTACACCTATTTTTGGGATCTGAATAAAAGTCATTCACTGCATTATGGTTATTGGGATCCTACTGTAAAAAATTTCAGGGAAGCTTTAGCAAAGATCAATCAGGTCCTTGCAGAAAAAGCAAAGATCGGTAAAGGAACAACGGTGCTGGATGCGGGCTGTGGTGTGGGTGGTTCTGTTTTATGGCTCGCTAAAAACAAAGAGGCAATCGTTACCGGAATAACACTAAGTAATAAACAGGCGGCACGCGCCAATCAAAGCATCAAACAATCTGGTCTTGAAAATCAGGCACGAATTGATGTTCAGGATTTCACAAAGACGACTTTTGATACAGCATCTTTTGATGTTGTATGGGCCATTGAAAGTGTTTGTCATGCAGAGAATAAAAATGCATTCATACAGGAAGCCTGGCGTTTGCTGAAGCCCGGAGGACGGATCATACTTGCAGATTTTTTTGTTAATGCCGATGCTGCGCTTCTGCCGGCAGATCAAAAAGCGATAGATACCTGGGCTCATGGTTGGGCTGTTCCCTTCTTTGAGAAAAAAAATAATTTTATTTCTATGCTGAAAGATGCAGGTTTTACATCTGTTGAAACCAGTGATATTACAGAAAATATCCTGCCTTCGGCAAAAAGACTGTATTATGCATTTTTCCCGGGATGGGTCGGATCAAGGATTTATAATTTCTTTCATAAAGGAACAACAGACTTTTCAAAAAATAATGTTTATACAGCCTATCACCAATATGAGACATTGAAAAAAGGGTTGTGGAGCTACTATATTGTTTTCGCCCAAAAATAAGTTTAAGATAATTTCTTACTTTTCTTCAGGTCAGCTGCCGCACAGCCGCATGAACCTTCACAGCCATCATCCTTAATCCGGAAAGCCTTGTAAACCCTGCGGATGAGATAAAAAGCAGCCCAACCTGCAGCAGCTCCTATGATGATATATTCAATATTCTGATTCATATGCGTTCTTATAAAGGTACAATTTTAACGGGGATTAAGTTCCGGAATTATAAATAATTGGTACGATTTTTATAACTTGGTAGCATAGGTGCATACCAATACTTATTCGATTATGAAAAGACTTATACCCGTATTACTGTTCTTTTTTATTTTAACAGCATTTTTTGATTCGAAAGCCCAGACTGTAGCCACATATCAGAAGAAATGGCTCTTTGGAATGAACTGGGGAGGAGCCTGGGAAAATGCCGATGTGCACTCAAGACTGGGAACAGGTTGGGGCTTGACACTGGAGAAAGAAATTATCGCCAACAATACAAGTGTATTTGGTTTTTCATTGCGTGGACGTTACCTGCATACGTGGATGTGGGGCCGGGATTATAACCCCTTTTATGGAGTAAATGTTGACGAAAATTTAAATGGTGTTGCTTATCCTGGCATCGATTATACATCCCAGGGTTTTGTTTACCGGAATTTTTATACAAAGACCGATGAATTTTCACTGGAGGGTTTGTTGATTCTGAATAAATTAAGAGCACACAGCGGCTTTAAGATCTATGGTTTTGGCGGTATTGGTGCGACAGGGTACCAGACTAAAATAAACCAGCTCGATGGTACCAATACCATGTATGATTACTCTTCAGTTTCATCGGTTTCAAAATCATTGACCAAACAGGACCTGAATACATTATGGGACAACACTTATGAAACAAATGGTGTTGCGGGACGCACCCGGAGTTCTTATGTGCTTTCAGGGGCAATTGGTGTAGGTATAGGCATTAAGCTATCTCCGAATGTATACCTGGGCTGGGAACATAAATATACTTACACATCAACAGACATGCTTGATGCAAGCCATTGGAATAACAACAGTACTCCAAGCTTAAAAAATGACCGCTACCATTACAGCAGTTTATTTTTAACAGTAGCACTAGGTGCCGGTACTGCACAGTCAAATTCACAGCCGCCAACACAAACTACTTATCATCCAACGCCTGTAGGGGTTTCCAAACCTGAAATTACGCTGAAGTATCCGAATCAGAATCCGGTGACGTTTGGCGATTGTGTTGCAGACATCAGACTTGTGATCACAAACGTTTCTTCCATTAACCAGATCACCGTACTGGCAGATGGCAGTCCGCTGAACAGTTCTGCTTATAACTATGATAACGGATCAGGTATGCTTAGTATACGTACCATGCTGGCCGGCAATACTACATTCACGATCATTGCAGAGAACGAGTCCGGCAGGGATACAAAATATGTGTACGCTAATTGTGCTGCTATAACAACTCCGACAACACCTGCGCCGAAACCGCAGATTACTATCGTTAGCGCGGTAGGATATAATTGTGTTGCCAATGTAGCAGCTACCATACAGAATATAACAGATTACAGATCCATTCAGGTATTGATGGATGGCAGAACGTTGGCATCCAATCAATTTACCTACGATTCTTATAACGGAATTTTAAAAATCAATGTGCCGTTCACAGGATCAACAACCATTACGATCCGTGTAAATGACAGTGGTTATACAGTTGAAAATTCCGCTACAGTAACCTGTGATGTTACGCCGCCGGTAGTTATACCTGTGCAAACACCACCAACCATTGAAGTAACAAATTCAATGGTATCAAAATCCGGCACAGGATGTACGGCGCAAATTATGGCAACCGTTCTGGGTGTTTCGATGATCAGGGACATTACAGTAACCTGCAATGGCATGGCATTGAGCGGCACTGCATATACCTTCAACCCGAATACCGGTACGCTGAATATTAATTATCCGATTGCAGGAGTTAATACATTCCTGATCAAAGCTCGAAATGCCGGCGGTGAAGTAAACTCAACCGTCAGCCTGAGCTGTGTGAACCAGCCGATCGTATTACCCCCATCAATCATTCTGGTATATCCTGCCACTACTTCAACAGTATCCAATACGTGTAAAGAGCATATTGTTGTTAAAATACCAAATGTTACAACCATCCAGAGTATTGATGTTCGTGTGAACGGTGTATCTATGAACAAGGCTTTGTTGGCGTTTGATGCGAACACGGGTGTACTTGCATTTGATGCGGTGATTACAAGCCAGACACAGATTGATATCCATGCATCCAATACAGGCGGCAACGCAGACCAGTCGCTTGGGATTACCTGTAAACCGGTTGTTGCTCCAACGATCCAGGTATCTTACCCGGCAACAGAACCTTTTGTATCGGCCACCTGCAGCGAAACAGTTGTAGCTACTGTGAAGGGGGTAAGCAGCAAATCAGCTATTCACGTAACATTGAACGGACAAGTGCTTACAACAGGCATTTTGTATGATGTGAATACCGGTAAACTTACGATACCGGTTTCAATTACCGACAGGTCAGACCTTGTGATCAATGCAATCGGTGATGGCGGATCTGTTTCAAAAACATTGACGCTTATTTGTCAGCCTGCACCGAAGCCGGTGATTACCGTTATTGCACCATCTGCGAACCCTGTGGTTTCAGCGTTGTGTACAGAGAGCATTACTGTGCAGGTTCAAAATATTAGTTCTGTTAACGATCTTTCTGTAAAATTAAATGGTGCAGAAATAGCGAAAAGCCAGCTCACATATAACACCGCTTCCGGTATACTGGTATTCCCGGTTACGTTTACAGGAGCATCAACCGTTGTTATACAGGCAACCAATGCAAGCGGGGTAGTGAGCCAATCACTTTCACTGCAATGCAAGCCGGTGGTGGTACCAAAACCTGTTATCAAGCAGATGATACCGGTTGGAACCAATACCATTTCGAAAACTTGTCATGAGCCTGTACAATTACAGATAACAAATTGTGATGCTGTTTCGAATATCACTGTTTTGGTTGACGGGGTTGCACTTGCTGCAGATGCACTTTCATTTGACGTTGCTACCGGCATGCTGTCATTCCAGGTAGCAGTTAAGACACAAACGTCTGTTGTAGTTACTGCTAAAAACAAAGGCGGAATTGCCACAACAACACTTTCCTTCCAGTGTAAGCCTACTGTACAGCCTTCGGTAAGTGTATTACAACCGATAGGTGCGCCGTTTGTTTCAACAAGCTGTTCAGAGAATTTTATACTAGCAGTGACAAACGTTTCAGATATAAATCAAATTGATGTTTTATACAACAATGTTTCAATCGACAGAAATTTATTGAAGTATGATACATTAACGAATAAACTGGCATTTACATATGCATTTACAGGTAACGGCAACTTGTTGGTTAAAGCTAAAAATGATGCAGGCGAAGACTCGAAGACCATACAGCTGCAATGCAAACCTATACTGGCACCTGAGCTGGCAATTGTTAAACCGACTGCGGATCCGCTTATATCTGAAACCTGTAAAGACACGGTGGTTGCTTCGGTTAAGAACATCACTTCGGCAGATAACATAAAAGTATATGCGAATAATACAGCTGTTGCTGCTTCGGATATATTGTTTGATAATGCTTCCGGAACTATCCGTGTAATTAATACCTATACCGGCGACCGTGAAATTAAAATTGTTGTTTCCAATGAAGCGGGAAGTGTAACGAAACTGGCTCACCTGACATGTGCACCTGTTTTACAACCAACAGTTACATTGGTAAATCCCGCAACAGATAATTTCACATCAACTACCTGCCAGGAGAATGTTCTGATGACATTGACCAACATTACATCGATCGATCAGATTGCTGTAAAAATAAATTCGGTGCTTATCGATAAATCAAAATATACCTTCAATGCAGCAAATGGCTTATTGACGATACCTGTTTCTGTAACAACAGAATCGGTTGTTGAAGTTGTTGCAACCAACAAGACAAAGACTGCAGCGAAGACATGTAAAATTGTATGCAACAAAATTCCATTGCCTACTATTAAGATCACAGAACCTGCTTCTGCAGTACTGGATGATTGTAATACAACTGCATCGGCCATATTAACAGATATCACAAGTAAGGATCAGATTGTAATTACCGTAAACGGCGTTCCGTTGGCGACAACTGCATTCACATTTGAAAATAATATTGTTTCATTCCCGCTTGCAGTAAAGAGCAGGTCGGAAGTCATTCTTACAGTAACCAACACTACCGGATCTGCTACCATTAAAAGAACATTGGTATGTAACCTTTCCCAGGTTGTTACCGGGCCGACTGGTACTTGTGAAAACACACAGAAAACTTCAATCACCAATTGCACAACCTGCAACGATACAATTGAGGCTTCAAACGGTGATATAAATGTTCCGGCAAATAAAAAAGTTTGTATAACCAAACCATTCAACGGAAATGTGAACATGAACGGGGGGCAGCTTGTGATCTGTTCAAATGCTACCATTCATAACATCAACTTCAATAGCGGTGATATTGTTATCAATGGAACA
>NZ_JBQCDF010000129.1:0-17553 GCF_051961495.1 Cytophaga sp.
TCGCCGCAAAAGCAAGTATTTTTATCAAGCATTAATTTTAAAATCGAAATACGCGCCGGGTGCGATAATGCTTTCGCAATACGAACCAGTTTTTCTTCTTCCGAGGTTAAATTTTGTTCTTTAATAACAGGCATTTTCAGACTATTCAAATCTAATCGTAAAGATACGATTGGATTATGGAAAGACAATAGAAAACCGTAAAACTATTTGAAGATGATTTTAGTTAATTGATTTTTAATTTGTTATAGTGTGTATCGCTTCATGAATTGTTTCGCATATATTAAAAACATAATTTTAATATACCGTTGAAGTAGCATTTATGAGATTCATTTTAATTGTCATTTTTCTTTTTCCATTGTGTAGTCAGAGCCAGATATTTAATTGGAACGATACAACTTTTGCGCCTGGTTCATATAGGTATTTCGAACTTAAAATTAATTATGACCGTGGTGCGCTGGATGAAAATCAGTTGGTGTATGATACTTTGACAATGTTCCTTAAAAATCATCCTGCTGTGAAAGTAGAGATAAATATACATACTGATATAAGAGGTTCTGAGGCATATAACATGGCATTGAGTAAGCGGTTTGCCAGTCAGCTTAAAAATTATTTTACAGGCAAAAGCATTGATTCCACTTTGTATAAAATCATTCCTAAAGGAGAATGCGAACCTGTTTGCACACAGGAGTACATCGATAAACTGAAAACAGATGCAGAAAAAAATGAAGCGCATCGCAAAAACAGATTATCTAAATTCATTATTGTGGAAGAAACCGAATAGCAAAAGTTTTTATAATTTTTCTTCTTACTCAACGCAAACATATTATCACTACATTTGTCGATAAATGAAAAAGGCGATTTTAAACAGTATTCTGTTCTTGTTACAATATTCAGAATTATCAGAGCAATAGCTTATGGAGAATTATTATAAATGTTGTAAGTTTATTTTATTACATAAAAAAGCAATCATTTTTTTTCTGTGTGTCGCAACAGGAGGGATAACGTCTATACTGTTAAAGCAGGACGCCAATTGGGATCTTAAAAACTATCACTTATATAATCCTTATGCATTTTTGACGGGACGCATGCAGTATGATTTTGCTCCGGCAATGTTACAGACATATTTTAATCCATTAATAGATTTTTTTAATTACTGGTTAATCATGAATCTGAAACCTATTGTAGTAGGTTTAATTTTAGGTTGCATACATGGGGTAAATAGCTATCTCTTATATTTGATTGTTGAAAAGCTGGTATCAGGGCTGAATATAGCCTTAAAGAGGTGGGTAATCTTCGCTGCCTGTCTGATGGGCTTCTATGGTGCTGCAGCTATTTCGGAAGTCGGCACAACTTTTGGAGACAACGTTGTAAGCTTATTCATATTAACGGCTTTGTATATACTGATACGTCAACTGATCAACTGTTATAAAATTTCCGGATATAAAATAAATCTGTGGGTGATACTCTCTGCAGGTTTATTGATGGGCTTTGCAGCAGGTGTAAAATTAACTACTGCCATTTATCCGGTGGCCTTTGTTTTGTCGCTGGCCTGGGTTGCGAAAAATGTAAAAGAATATGTTCAGATAGGTTTGGTTTATGGCAGTGCGGTGTGTATTTCATTTTCCGCATCTATGGGATATTGGATGTATCTGCAGTGGATGCGTTTCGGTAACCCAACGTATCCGTTTTTTAATAATATTTTTCAATCACCTTATGGGAGAATAACGAATCCTACAGATATCCGATTTTTTCCGAAAGGTTTTTTTCAAACATTATTTTATCCATTCTATTTTGTAGTAAAACAAACCTATACGGCAGAGGTTACATTCAGGGATATGCATTTAGCCGTATGCTACTGTTTGCTGATCGGTTTTGTTGGGTTTTTCTGTTATAAAAAGTTTGTCAGCAAGGAAACAGAAATATTTACGGCAGGCAATTATAAAATGTATTTCTTTATCATTTCATTTTTTGTACTCTCTTATATTTTATGGCAGAAATTATTTTCTATTTACCGCTATGTATTGCTGCTGGAAATATTGAGTCCGGTATTTGTGCTTATTATATTGAGTTTCTTTTCCATGGATAAAAAACGATTCTCCTTTTTATTTATGGCAATCTCTGTTCTTACCGTTAGTAGTGTGAGTCAAATGGAATGGGGAAGAATATCATGGGCAGAATCCTATTTCAAAGTGGAAGTACCTGCTATAGCACATCTGGAAGATGCGAATATTATTATGGCAGGGGAGGAACCATCAGGTTATATAGTTCCGTTTTTTCCGGAGAAGACACGCTTTTTACGGATTGAAGGGAATTTTATCAGTTTAAAAGATACCACACTATATCAGAAAAAACTTCTGGAGCAGATTAAAAGTAATTCATATAATTACTTATTAATGCACAATCTGAACCTGAAAACAGTTACAACAATTGAAAAGAAGACCGGATTGCAGGTAGACTCAGCTACTTGTGTAAATTTCAAAACACGTATAGATGAATTATGCTTGTGTGCTTTAGTAAAAGATACAAGCCGCATTGCTGATGAAGCAGGGTTAATCAAGAGAACATACGATCAAAACCCGTAGCTACCAGGTATGCAGCAGCAGCTGCAATCAGCCCGATGGAAGTAACTTTTAATGCACCTGTAACAGGATGCTGCCCGGTGATTTTACTTTTAAAATAACCGAATACAAATAGACATAATGTGGTGATACATGCAGATGTAATAAGACCGTGTATTGGCGTATCAGTAAATATATAGGCAGTAAGCGGAAGCAGTCCGCCGACAAAATATGCACCACCGATGGTTAGAGCAGAGTTGCGGGCCCTGTCCGGATGCGGCTCTTCCAGTCCCAGTTCAAACTTCATCATAAAGTCTACCCACTTTTTCTTGTCTTTTGCCAATTGATTGGCTAAAAGTGTTTGTCCGGCATCATCAATACCATACTCAGCAAATACTTCTTTTACTTCCTGCAGTTCTTTTTCAGGAACAGTTTCAACTTCTGCATACTCACGATTAAGTTCGCTTTCATAGTGTTCAAGTTCTGTTCTTCCTGCGAGATAACCGCCCAGACCCATGGCGATACAGCCGGCAACAATTTCTGCGATACCCGCAGTTATAATGATCGTATTGTCTGTAACCGCACCGCTAAGACCGGCAGCCAATGCAAATGGAACGGTTAATCCATCACTCATACCAATAACGATATCGGTTATAAAAGCTGAACTTTTTAAATGTTCTTCGGTATGAGTCATAGAGGATTGGATTCGTATATTTAAGTTACACAATAAATTTTTATAAATAATCAGCTATATACAACATATGCATGAGCCACTACTGAAATAATCCAGCAGCCAACAAGTAAATAAAAAACAGCAGGTTTGTGCCAGAAGGCAAAAAGTATGCAGCCAACAATACCAATTACTCTAGGTAGCCACCATCTTTCGGTTTCATAGGCAAATTGCGGAATGAAGTGCATGGCAATGAAAGTAGCCATTAAAATAAATACAACTTTAGCATTGGCTTCAAAAAAAGTTTTAAAGTCAGAATAATCATCTGTTTTCGTCAGAAAATTCACCAGGATCATAAAGACCAGTGGCGGTAATAAAAATATCCAGTAAGTGAAATAGTTGACACTATCTAAATTAGGCATCAGCTTGAAGAAATTAAAAACATTCTGCACGCCGATTTCTGTAACCATTACAAGCGTAATTAAATAAGGCATATATGCTGTATGCGACTCAATAAACACTTTCCACTTGCTGAATAAATCACTCAGTGCTATGCCATAAATTAATAAAGGAATAAATAATAAGTATTCTCCTAAATCCATAAATAATAAATGAAATGTGTTTTGCTAAAATGCAAAGGTAAGACTTCTGTTAAAATTGTTAAAGCTGTATAAAGCCAGTTATCCATTTTATAACAGATTTTTGTAAAATGCAATCTTATGTATTAAATGGTCGGCTTAATTTAAAAAGGGTCTGTAAAATGCAGACCCTTTTGATTATTATTTCTTCGCGCGTCGCTGTCTGGTTACTTCAGACAGGATCATGCCTGTAGCTACAGATACGTTTAGGGAATTGATGTGACCGCTCATGGGAATGGTTACATGCGCATCTGCATAACGCAGCAGATCTGTACTGATTCCATCTTCCTCACTACCCATAAGGATCACACACGGATCTGTCAGATCTTCGTCGTAAACAGCTTTGCTTGATTTTTCTGAACAGGCAATAATGCGGAGACCACATTGTTTTAAATATTTAACCGTATCGATCAAATGATCTACACGGCAAACAGGGATATGGTATAACGCGCCTGCAGAAGTTTTTACAGCATCACTGTTTAACTGTGCGGCGCCTCTTGACGGCACAACCAGAGCGTCTACGCCCAGACATTCCGCACTGCGGGCAACGGCCCCGAAGTTGCGTACGTCGGTAACGCGGTCAAGCATGACAAGCAACGGATTCTTTGCATTCTCAAAACATGCGCTTACAACATTGTCCAGCGAAGCAAAATTGATTGCTGACAAATAACAGATAACTCCCTGGTGGTTTTTACGTGTTACACGATCAAGTTTTTCAACAGGAACTTTGATCACCGGTACCTTAACTTTATTTGCCAGTTCATACAATTCCTGTACGACTGCCAGTTCAATATTCCGTTGTATTAAAATCTTGTCAATTTCTTTTCCTGCTTCCAATGCTTCCATAACCGGACGGATACCGAAGATCACGTCTTTATCATTGGCAGGTTTATTTTCCTGGGAGGAAGAAAATCTTTTTTTAGGGTAGTGTTTATCCATTTGATTTTGCCACAAAGCAGCAAGTTATTTTGATGTTCGTACTCGAACCATACAATTTATTTATATGGAGAAGAGATTAAAAAGTCCCGCCGGATTAGGCGGGACTTTTTAATTTTACTGCAAGGCTCTGTTCAGATTGGCTTCTACCATGAATGCATCAATCTGTTCGGATTCTTTGGTATAACCGTGTTCTTTCAGGATCTGAGATAAAACCTGTAGAGTAATACCTGTTGTTCTTTTCTTATTTGTTTCTTTGATCTTGTCTGCTTTAATGTAGTTCGCAACACCTTCTGCGTATGTTCTTATTTCCATTGCGTACTTATAGGCGAGATCTTTTTCACCCAGTTTAAACAACTGGCCAACCATGTAGGCATTCAAGTGATCGTAAGGTATTGCAGGACTTTTGATTTTGTTGAAACAGTATAGAATTGCTTCTTTCGCTTCTTTATCTCTGCGTTCCTGCATCAATTGGTTTGCAAGTGTGAAATACTGGCTCTTGGAGTTGAACGTGAAACGCTGATAGTTTTCGTCGTAGAAGATGGTTGAATCATCCAGGTTTGTGAACTCAAACTTCATCATGTTTTTCAGCATAACATCTGTATTGATCCAGCCTTCAGAAGCACCCGGGATTTCAACCGGCAATAATCTGTATGCCATGCCTTCCAGCTGCATGTAACGTTGCATGCCAATGTAATCGGATGGCGACAAGGTCGTAGAGAAATAAATCGGGCGTTTCCAGTTGTTGTTAACCAGCATGTTCAAAATAACATACGTGCGTTTATCCATTCCGCCATCATTGATTGAAAACGCTAATCTCGGCGTGATTGCAGGAATTAGGTTTTCCGGAACGATGCCTAAAGAAGCTACGTGAGCTGTATCCACAGGCAATACGAAGTTTGCTGATGGATAGAAGATCAATGGCTGTCCGTCGTAAATACGGGTAATCAATTTATCTTTTCTCTTCGCAAGGTCTAAGAAAATAGGCAGGTTAATGGTTGCATTTTTATTTTGTTCGTAAGTTTCGCGGTCAAGGTATAGATAATCATTTGTACCTTGTCTGTATTGATCTATACTTAAGCCAATCGGTAATGAATCTGATAAGTATGCTTTTTCTGTCATTTGTTTGATGTACCAGTCGGTATTCAAAAGACTTAAGTTACATACACGAACATCCGTACGTACGCCTTCTACTTCCTGTGCGTACCATAATGGGTAAGTATCGTTATCACCACCTGTAAACAGGATTGCATTTTTTGCACAGCTGTTCAATAAGTTTTTCGCAGATTCAACCTGGTAATAACGCTTGCTTCTGTCGTGGTCATCCCAACCTTGTGAACCCATGATTCCGGGAACAACCAGCAACACAACAGATGCAAACGATGCTGCAACCACTCCGTTTCTCAATACATATTTTTCAAATGTCTCTGCAAGGAAAAGCACGGCTAAACCGATCCAGATAGAATACGCATAAAACGAAGCAGCGAAGGTGTAATCACGTTCACGCGGTTCGGTAGGCGGCTGGTTCAGGTAAACAATAATGGCAAGACCTGTAAATAAGAAAAGCATGGTAACAATGATTCCGTTCTTTCTGTCGCGGGTGATCAGGTAAGAGAACCCGATCATACCGGCAATCAAAGGAAGAAGGAAGAAGTTGTTACGGGCTTTGCTTGCATAAAGAGCTGTATGCTCATTAAGCGAGAACCAGTTGTTTGGTCCCAACCAGGAAGAGTCCTGCTCATCACCCATACGGCCGGCGAAATTCCAAAGGAAATATCTCCAATACATATGGCCCATTTGGTAAGTAAACATGAACGACATGTTATCCGCGAACGTAGGCACATGGCTCTTGCTGAATTTCATCCAGCTTCTGTATTGTTCCGGATGGCCAGGCTGGTTGCTGTACATACGTGGGAACAACACTTCATCTTTAGCTCTGTATACTACTTCTGTTTTATAATCTGTGATGATATATTTGTCCTTGCCTTTCGCATCTTTTCCAGGCACATATACCGGGCTCGTTTTTTTGTATTCCTGCGGTTTTGCAGTAAAGTTTGGTCCTTTTAATAAAGGCCTGTCGCCATATTGTTCACGCTTCAAGTAAGAAGTGAATGTCATTACGTTTTCAGGATCGTTCATGTCAATCGGAGGATTGAATTGAGAACGGATCACAATAACACCATATGAGAAATAACCGATTAAAATAAAACCTAATGCAAGCAAAGAAATATTCAACAATCTCTTGCCCGTTGTTTGAGAATAGTAGATTGTATATGCAAGGCCGCCAATCAGTAAAGCCATAAATGCGATGACACCTGAACCGAAGCCCATACCCATGGAGTTTACAAAGAACAACTCAAACTTAGATGCAATGGTTGGTAAACCTGGTATGATTCCGACCATTACTACACCCAATAACAATACACTGATGATTAGTGTTACGAAAGAACCCGTAAGATTTATCTTGTCGTATTTTTTGAAATAATATACAAATGCAAGTGCGGGTATTGCTGTTAAGTTCAGCAAGTGTACACCGATTGAAAGACCAACCAAATAGGCGATAAAGATCAGCCAACGCTCAGACGCAGCTTCATCAGAGTGAGCTTCCCATTTCAGGATTGCCCAGAAAACGATTGCTGTAAAGAAAGACGACATGGCATATACTTCTGCTTCTACAGCAGAGAACCATGCTGAATCTGAAAATGTATACGCTAAGCTTCCGACAACACCAGCGCCCATGATTGCAATCAATTGGGCCGTTGAATGTTCGCCGTTTTCATTTTTAGCAAGTTTCTTAGCGATCATAGTAATTGACCAGAAAAGGAAAAGCACCGTGAATGAACTTGACAATGCAGACACAAGGTTTACACAATAGGCTACATGCTGCGGATCACTGGCAAATAAAGAGAAGAAACGCCCAACCAATAAAAATACAGGAGCTCCCGGTGGGTGCGGCACCATAAGTTTGTAAGAGGTTGAAATAAATTCCCCGCAATCCCAGTAGCTTGCGGTTGGTTCCATAGTTGAAACGTAAACAAAAGTGGCGATTAGAAATACCAGCCACCCGGTAAGATTATTTATTCTGTTGTAAGTCATCAGTTCGGTTTTTTTATAAAAATCGATAAGGAGCGAAATTACTAAAAAAACCTATACAGAGGGTGATTAAGGCTGTAAAATTGCTGTTAATACTATATTTTCAACGAATCTGATTTATTCCTCTTACTAGGAAAGGTGAAGGTGTTTGGAATACGGTAACGGATATGCGTAAAAGCTTACCTATCAGTAGTTTTTTGTTCCATGCTACCAGAATTTAACTCATTTATGTTTCAATTGTATTAATCAAGGTAATTACTGGTATTAAGCAATTTTAATATACGGATATCAATGGGTGTGTGAGAATATTTATAACTTGGTTCAGTTTTGAAGCTTACCCAATATCTTTTAGCCTTAATTAATTCAATATGTCCGATTATTCATCTATAAATCAAGAGTATAATACTTCTGTTGCATATTTTTCAATGGAATATGCCATACACCAGCCATTAAAAGTTTATTCAGGAGGCTTAGGATTTTTATCTGGTTCGCACATGAGAAGTGCATACGATCTGAAGCAGAACCTGGTTGGTGTCGGAATGCTCTGGAAATATGGTTATTACGATCAGGGAAGAAATGAAGATCTTACTATGCGCGTAGACTATACCACAAAATATTATTCCTTTTTTGAAGATCCGGACATCAAAGTTCAGGTAACCGTTTTTGGTAAAGACATCTGGGTGAAAGCTTATCGGTTGAAACCTGAAACATTCGGTTCTGCGCCGATTTATTTTCTGACAACGGATTTGCCTGAAAATGATTATCTGTCAAGAACGATTACAAACTATTTATATGACCCGAATGAAGAAACACGCATTGCTCAAAGTATTGTGCTGGGGATCGGTGGCGGAAGAGTTTTAGATGCTGTAAACCGTCATATAGATATTTATCATATCAATGAAGCGCATGCATTACCAATCGGGTTTCATTTATATGATAAATATAAAAACTGGAATGATGTAAAAAGCCATCTTGTTTTCACAACACACACACCGGAAAAGGCGGGTAATGAATCTCACAATTTTGATCTGTTGAAGCGGGCCTCTTTCTTTGGAAGTGTACCGGAACATGAGATTAATGTTCTGGACTCTGTTATTAACGGACAGTTTGAATATAGTCTGGCAGCTCTCCGCATGGCCAAAAAAGCTAACGGAGTATCAGAATTACATGGAATCGTTGCACGTGATATGTGGAAGGACTTTGCCAACATTTGTCCGATTGACCATATTACAAACTCACAGCATGTTGGCTATTGGGCCGATAAAGCATTGCTGCAGGCGTATCACGAACACAATGATCATTGGATCGCGATGCGTAAAAAAGAATTGAAAAAGCAATTATTCGAAGTTATTGCCGACCAGACCGGAGATATACTGGATCCGGATGTACTGACAATTGTCTGGTGCAGACGCTTTGCAGGCTATAAACGACCGGATCTGATCATGCGTGATTATAACCGTTTTATTAATCTGATCACAAATAATGACCAGCCGATCCAGGTGATCTGGGCAGGCAAGCCATACCCGAAAGACCAGGGAGCCATTGATATATTTAATAAGATCCTCCAGACAACACTTACATCCAGTAGGGCGGTTATCCTTGTAGGCTATGAATTAGGACTTTCTGCTTTATTAAAAAGAGGTGCGGATATATGGCTCAACAATCCGAGGTATACACGTGAGGCTTCGGGTACAAGCGGGATGACTGCTGCAATGAATGCCACATTGAACCTTTCCAATTTAGATGGCTGGGTAAAAGAATTTGGCAAAAACATGGATAATAGCTTTATCATGCAGCATGCCGATTCAAGCCAGGGGATGGAAGAGCAGGACAACCAGGATGCCCGCTTCCTGTATGAAATTATGGAGCAGCAGGTAATTCCCACGTACTATACAGACCAGAAAAAATGGTCACAAATGATTCGTAGAAGCATGGATGATATTTTCCCGTTCTTCAATTCAGACCGGATGGCGGACGAATACTATAAAAAATTATATAATGCATGAAACTCCAGTACACATATTTAAGATAGTGATTTAGGCTATAAATGATTTAATGTGTATATTTGACTTAAAATCACTGATTTGTAGGTGATTGGGACTGGATTAACAGTTCCATAACGACAAGCTGAAACCCTTTACATACTTATAATAAAAGTTTAACATATGAATGCCCCAATAATGAAAATCAAATTTATAGTTTTCATACTGATGCTTGCAACAGCAGTATCCTGTAAGAAAAAAGAAGATCCACAACCAACCCCACCATTAAGATCACCGATCAGCTATAGCGACCTAACCGCTACAACTCCTTACGGTACTTTTTTCAAAGATGAAACAGGTGCGACGACCGTGGACCGTACTGAAGGAAGAAACCTGCTGCGAATGCTTGAAGCGATCGATGTTTATTGTAAATCTTCTATTGAAGACAAAACAGCTATTGACTCTACCAAGCTGAGTAATATGTTCCGTAATCAGTCAAGCGCATTTCCCGATCCTTATGAGGATCTGAACGGATTAAACTATTCAATTCAGAAATTCACTGCGAAATCTACAACATATAAAGCCGCAACAGATAACGATATTGAGAAAATGATCGGAGCCCTGGCCAGATCAAGCCAGTTTATAGACAATGCAGCTGGTAATGGCAATGCAGGATTATATGATGGACAATACCTGGTTGATACCGCTGGTGTAGAAAACAATGTAGTCCTTGTTGAAGCATTGATCGGTGCATTGCAATTAGATTACATTGGAAACTATTTATTGTTTACAGGTTTAAATGCTGATAATCATCAGATCGTACCTGGTACAAATTATACTCAGCTGGAACATAACTGGGATATTGCTTATGGTTTGTTAACGTCAAATGATATTTACGCACTGGGCGCTACAGACGCGACAATGAACGACGGTGAATCATATCTTGGCGCATGTGTATGGGAAAATAATAAAGCAGGGTATAAACAATTATACGCGGCATTCCTTAAAGGACGTACGGCTATTGTAAATAATGACATGGACGAATTGAAGAAGCAGGCTTTGATTATCCGTTACATATTGGAAAAACCTGTTGGTATTTCTGCTGGTCTTCATATCTTGGCTATGGTACAGGCTAACCATCAAACTGCAGGTGTGAGAGCGCATGAATTTGCCCAGGGATATGGATTAATATATGCAACCCGCTTCTGCTTCTTATATACCGGCACAGATGCCTTCTCGAAAAAATATATGACAAAGTTGCTTAATTCAACCATTACACGAGTTGAAGATATTGCCTACCAAACAGTTACCCCTTATGAGGTTCAGCTGGATGTTCAGGAAGAAGTACTGGACAAATTCGGGTACTACCAGCAATAACAGAAATTTATATTCTTAATTGAATAGCCGGAAGTAGAGAGCTTCCGGCTATTTTTTTTGTAATATATTGGCAGTCTATTAGTTATTTTTAGGCATTTTTTATTATTTATAATTGTTCCAAATAATTCACCTCTTTATTTGTAACTAATCTAAATAAATATAACTTTGCGCTCCGAACAAATAACAAATTCAAATATACCCCTATGTATACATTCGCTTTTAAAAATCGTGTTTTGCTGCTTATGGTAGCTTTGGTAGGATTTACTACTGCATGTAAAAAGAAAAATGATGATCCGGCTCCTGCAGTAACAGAATCCACTCCAGGATACAGAACAGTAAAAATTGATTACAGTACATTAACTACAACAACGCCTTATAGTGCAACATTTTTGGATGATGAAAAAAAGGATTCTACTGTTAACCGTAACGAAGGAAGAAATCGCCTGAGAATGTTCAGAGCATTGGCTAGCTACATCAGTTCATCTGTATCTGCCGGCACTGTCATTGATTCAACAACCCTTAGTAATATGTTTGCAAATAAAAATGCTCCGTTTACTGGTGGGTATGCTAATTTAAATAACCTTGACATCAACATTAAAGAAGTAACGGCATCTACGAAAGCAAACCAGACTGAGGTGCATGCTTTTCTTGAATATGCATTTGGCAGAATGGCTTATATAAGTACGAAAGCTTCTCAAACAGCTGAAAAAGGTGTTGCCGGAAAATCAGGCAATTATTTATTGGATGAAGCAGGTGTTGAGTGGGCACAGGTTATTCAGAAGGCATTGATTGGTGCATACCAGTTGGATTATATCAGCAACGTATTATTGAATACAGGTTTGAATGCAGATAACCAGTATTTAGTACCAGGTAAAAAATATACAGAATTAGAGCACGTATGGGATGAGGCTTATGGTGTATTTACATTCAACGACATCTACAACGGTGGTGTGACGGATCCTGCGGGCGCAAAAAATTCTTTAGAAGTGTATTTGGGTTCTTATGCATGGGAATACAATAAAGCAGACTACGGTAAACTGCATATGGCTTTCTTAAAAGGACGCGCTGCTATTGTTAATAATGATCTGGCTGAAATGCGTGCCCAGGCAGCAATCATCAGAAACATTCTTGAAAAAGCATTAGGTGGTGCGGCCTGGGGATACATGAACAAAGCAACAGACGCTCCACATGCATTCGGTGAAGGTTTTGGCTTCATCTATTCAACACGTTTCTGTGCATTAACTGGTGCTGATAATGCATTTTCTGACGGACTTATGGATGATTTATTTACAACAGACGAAACTACATTCTACGATATTACTGCAGCACAGTACTCAACTGTTAAAAATAAAATCGCTTCAAAATTCAATCTGCAATAATCAATTGCTGTTGAATAGTATTAAATAATTGAATTAAACACGAATAGAAGCAGGTAATTTACCTGCTTCTATTCGTGTTTATAAAAAATCATTATATGAATTTCTCTAAACTTCGTTTGGCATTATTTTTTTCTATACTTCTTGTAACGGCATCTTGTGGAAAGAAAGATAAAGGATCCGAAACTCCGCAGGGGAATTCAACAGACAGGGCTGCGATGCTCACAAATATTGCAGACAACCTGGTATTGCCGGCATATGCAAGTTTTGAAACAAAACTGAATGCGATGATCAGCAAGTCTGATGCTTTCAGAAATGATCCGACCACCGCTACATTAGCAGATTACAGAACGGCATGGGCAGATGCTTATGTCGAATGGCAAAAAGCTGCACTGTATGAATTTGGTCCGGCGGCAGACAATGCATTGAATTCATATATGAATATTTATCCAACCAATGTTACCAACATACAGGCAAACATACAGGCTGGTAATGCAAATTTAGACGTGTCCGGAGCTTACCCAACACAAGGATTCCCGGCATTGGATTACCTGCTGAACGGATCTGCCGCAACGGATAATGAGATCATAGCTTTGTATACAACAGACGCTGATGCAGCTAAGCGTAAAGCGTACCTGTTGCAGTTAACCAATCAGATGCACTCAAAATTTGATTTGGTATATCAAACATGGAAGACTTCGTACAGAGATTCTTTTGTATCGAATACAGGTACAGGTTTATTTTCATCAACATCATTAATGGTGAATGGTATTGTCTTTTATTATGAACGATATATCCGTTCGGGAAAATTTGGTGTTCCTTCCGGAGCAATGGTTAATGGTGTAGTATCGGCACAATCTGTTGAGGGCTATTACAACAAAACCATTTCATTGTCATTGGCGAAAGCTGCCCACAAAGCGTTTGTAGATTTTTTTAATGGCAAAAGTGTTCTGACGAATACCGAAGGCGCATCGCTGAAAACCTATCTGGATGGTTTAGGTGCAAAAGATGCAACAACACAAGTGCTCTTATCTGAAAATATCAATACACAGTTCGCAGTAATATCCGGTAAACTGAACCTGCTGACAGATGATCTAAGCAATGAGGTAGCTACGAATAACACAGCCATGATAGCAGTGTATAACGAAATGCAGAAATTGATTGGCCTGATTAAAGTAGATATGACTTCAGCCATGAGCATTACAATTACCTATACAGACAATGATGGCGACTAGTCATTTATTACAGACAACTCTATGAAAGGTTATTTCTTAAAATATACATTAGCGGCACCGCTGGTAGTTTTCAGGATTGGCCTGGGCATTATGTTGTTTGCAAGTACCATACGGTTTTGGTTAAAAGGTTGGATTGAAGAATTGTACATCAAACCAACCTTTTATTTCAGTTATTATGGTTTTGATTTTGTAAAACCATTAGGGAGTTTTACATACCTGTTATTTTTTATCTGTGCTGTTGCTGCTTTATGTGTAGCATTAGGCTATAAGTACAGGATTGCGGTCACTGCATTGTTTTTGAGTTTCACCTACATCGAACTCATGGATAAGGCAACGTATCTGAATCACTATTACTTTGTCAGTATGATTTGTTTCTTACTGATATTTCTGCCTGCCAACGTTTCTTTTTCTATCGATGCATTAAAAAATAAAAAACTACAGGTAGAGCAGATTCCGGTCTGGTGCATAGATGCGGTAAAATTATTTGTGTGCCTGTTATATGTGTTTGCAGGAATTGCTAAAATAAATTCTGATTGGCTCCTGCAGGCAATGCCTTTAAAAATATGGCTTCCGGCACGTAATGATTTACCGGTAATCGGTTTTATATTCAACTATACCTGGGTAGCATATCTGTTTAGCTGGATCGGTTGCATCTATGATTTATGTATCCCGTTCTTGTTGTGGAACAAACGTACCCGGATATGGGCTTATATCCTGGTGATTGTCTTTCATACACTCACTTCCATTCTCTTCCCAATCGGAATGTTCCCTTACATCATGATCGTGACGGCTTGTATCTTCTTCGATGCTGCATGGCATCTGAAATTTATAAACCTGCTTAAATCCCTGTTTGGTACAAAGCGGCTGCTATCCACTCAGCAGGAGACCAAATTAGAATGGAATAGTTTGCAGCAACGCTTTGTTAAGGGCATTTTTTTCGTTTTTTTTGCGATTCAATTCTTGTTTCCTTTCAGATACATATTCTATCCGGGAAATTTATTCTGGACAGAAGAGGGGTATAGATTCTCGTGGAGGGTAATGTTGATGGAGAAGGCTGGTTATGCGCAATTCATCGTTACGGATGATTCAGGAAAATATATTACAGTGAATAATAATGATTTCCTCACTGTGCTGCAGGAAAAAATGATGTCCACCCAACCGGATATGATGCTGCAGTATGCACACCATCTTGCTTCTCATTACACCAAAAAAGGCTTTAAAAATCCGAAAGTATATGCTGAAACATATGTAGCATTAAACGGTCGGTTGGGAAAGCCCATGATTGATTCCAAAACAGATCTCGCTGCCGAATCTGACTCATTCAAACACAAATCCTGGATACTGTTATATAATGATTAAAAGATACTGCTTCTTTCTTAGTTTTCTACTGCTCACGTTTCTTTCTTCTTCTGAAGTTTTCGCCCAGCATAAATTATCCGGCAAAATAGCTGCAGAAGCTGATAGTACAGGAATAGCTTCCTGTACAGTGTCCTTGAATAACGGGAAATATATCACCAATACCGATTCACTCGGAAAGTTTCATTTTAAAGATCTGCCGGATGGAACGTACCAGCTGACGGCCTATGCCATCGGCTATAAAAGCCAGCAGCAGACTGTTGTAATTGATGGGAAAAATAAACACGTACACATTTTTCTTGCAACAGACGGTTATCTGGATGATGAGGTCGAAATTGAAGATGTCGTGACTTCAACACACCTGAAGGATGTGGAAGACATGTCGATTTATGCCGGGAAAAAATCTGAAGTAATTGTAGTCGACAGCCTGGTTGTGAATGCAGCAACCAATAATGCAAGACAAGTATATGCACGTGTACCGGGGCTGAATATCTGGGAGAATGATGGAGCCGGTATACAGTTGAGTATTGGTGGACGCGGACTTGACCCGAACCGTACTTCTAATTTCAATGTACGTCAGAATGGATATGACATCAGTGCAGATGCACTCGGGTATCCGGAAAGTTACTATACACCACCGATCGAAGGTGTGGAACGCATTCAGGTTATACGCGGAGCAGCTTCACTGCAATATGGAACACAGTTCGGCGGTATGCTGAATTTTATGATCCGCAAACCGGTTGCAGATAAAAAGATTCAACTGGTGGCCAGACAATCATTCGGATCATTTGGTTTTTACAACACCTTTACGAGTCTGAGCGGAACAGTTAATAAAGTTAGTTACTATACATACTTCCAGTATAAAACCGGAAATGGCTGGAGACCCAATTCGGATTTTGATACGTACAACTATTTCGGCAACATCAATTATCAGATTTCAAAACGCACTGCCATTGGCCTCGATATAACTGTGATGAGCTACCTTGCGCACCAGCCCGGTGGTTTAACAGACGATATGTTTAAAGCGGATCCAAGACAAAGTAACCGTGAGCGTAACTGGTTCCAGGTAAACTGGAAAATGGCAGCAGTAACGTTTAATCACAAATTCAATGAGTCAAACGAATTTAATTTCAGGCTGTTTGGCCTGTATGCAAACCGCTATTCGCTTGGCTTCCGTCCAAACCGCGTAGCTACTATTGATCCGGGCGACACGGAACGTGATCTTATTAAAGGTGATTTCAGAAACATTGGTGCCGAAGCGCGGTATATGAAGCATTATACACTTGCTGGAAAAGCGCTTGTTCTGCTGCTAGGTGCAAGAGGATATTATGGGAATAACCTGAGTACGCAGGGGCTGGGAAGTAACGGGAAGGATGCAAACTTCAATTACGCCAGTGATAATTTTATGAATTACGATTACACATTTAAAAATAAAAATCTTGCCTTGTTTGCTGAGAATATTTTTTATGTTGGCAATCGCCTTTCCATTACACCAGGTATTCGTTATGAATATATCAACACCTCTGCAGACGGTTATTATGGAACGCAATACAAGGACCTGGCAGGAAATGTCCTGGCTACAGATACTACGTTTGAATACCGTTCCAGCGCACGCCAGTTTATTTTAGGAGGTATCGGTATCAGTTACAAACCGATGAAGAAAATAAATGTGTACGGAAATATTTCACAGAACTATAGATCCATTACTTATAGCGACATGCGTATTTCAAACCCGTCATCAGTGGTTGATCCGAACATGCAGGATGAAAGAGGCTTTACACTGGACCTCGGTATGCGCAGTGAAGAAACGAAAGTATTTATTTATGACGGAAGTTTTTTTATCCTGAATTACGCCAACCGCATCGGTGAATACCAGACGAAGGATGCTACGGGTCGTTTCATTCGTGAGCGTACGAACATTGGCCATGCAGTGATGATAGGTGTTGAGTGTTATGCAGAATATGATGTGATGAAATTAATGCTGCCAAAGACAAAAGTATGGTCAGGAGCCTTATTTATGAACACAGCTTTTATTAAGTCTGAATACGTGAAAAGCATCATTCCCGGTGTACAGGGAAATGAAGTGGAATTCGTTCCTAAGTTTAACATGAAGGCCGGTGTACGCGGCGGATATAAAAAGTTTAAAGCTTCATTCCAATACACGCATTTAACGCAGCAGTATTCAGATGCTACCAATGCGGTTGATGGAGGTACTTCGGCCGTAGTCGGACTTATTCCTTCTTACCATATCATGGACCTGAGTCTTTCGTATGAATATAAAATTTTCAGGCTGGAAGCAAACGTTAACAATTTAACCAACCAGATGTATTTT
>NZ_JBQCDF010000130.1:0-2010 GCF_051961495.1 Cytophaga sp.
AAATAAAAAGCCTGTCCCGATCGGGACAGGCTTTTTATTTTAGCCACTTTTTCTGCCAACTTTTCTGAAAACTATAAGAATTCAATTTTTTGGGTTAAAATTTGACCACTTTTTAATAAAAAATATATTTTTTTTAAAAAACAGGTTAAAATTTTAACTAATTTTTTCATAAAACATACAAATATGAATAAGTGAAGGTTCAAAAATGCATGTAAATCCGTGAAAACACGTAGATTTTACTCCAATCGCAATTTTTGTATTGAAAACAGCCTCTTTTTTAAGATTTAAAATTGTACTATTCTAATTTTGTAGCAATCCTGAATATTTTGTTTAATAATTATTTCATAGGATTTTTTTGATATTAATGGCATTTTAAACCCAAATAATACATAATTATTAGATTTTAGAAAGAATCGGGATTTGCATCGAATTGTATTTTACCCTATGTTTACATCATGAACGATATGAATATTCTAACCCGGTATTCAAAAACGGCCATAAAAAATTAACCAACCCTTTTATCAAATTATTACCAACTAAACGAATTAATACTATGAAGAAATTTGCACTCGTTACGCTGGCATCTTTCATGTTCTCAGCGTTCACATCACAAGCCGAGGTAAAAGATGATTCTACTAAAAGTGGAAAATTGACGATCTCCGGTTACGCAGATGTTTACTACCAATACAACTTAAACAACCCTTCATTTGTTTCGCCTACTACTTCTGCTGGCTACGGCAACCCACCTATCAGCCAAAACCCGGGAAGAATCTTTGATGTAAAAAACAATCAATTTTCTTTAGGTCTTGTTCAAACCAAATTTGCTTATACAACAGACAGATCTGAAGTTGTGTTAGACCTGGCTTATGGTCCAAATGCGGCTTTAGGTAACTTTGGTAACTTATACGGTACGGATGTGAACATCAAACAGGCATATATGTCTTATATGTTCACAGACAAATTAAATGTTACTGTGGGTCAATTTGGTACACACGTAGGTTATGAGCTGATTGACGCTCCGTTGAACTACAACTACTCATTGTCTTACCTATTCGGTAACGGTCCATTCTACCACACTGGAGCTAAAGCATCTTATGCATTCTCTGACAAAGTTGGTTTAATGGCTGGGGTTGTGAATGGCTGGGATGGAATGTACGATTTCAACGGTACAAAGTCTGCAATCGCTCAATTATTTGTGTCTCCAACAGACGGATTTAACATCTATATCAACTATATCGGTGGTGATGAGAAAAACGGTTGGTCATTCCCTACATTAGGTAATCCCAACGCTCCAATCTCAGGGACTAAAAATGTATCTCATTTATTCGATTTAACAACTACTTATCAAATAACTGATGCCTTCAAATTGGGTGTAAACGCGGCATATGGTTTTGGTAACAACTTAAAAATTGATGCTGCTGAATCTGATGGATATTCTAAAGCTTCTTGGGGTGGTGCAGCGTTATATGCTGACTACAGATTCTCTGAGTTCTTCGGTTTAGGTTTACGTGCTGAACACTTCGAAGATAAAGATGCAGTTCGTTACATTGGCGCAACATTAGGTGGTTGTACTGTAAACGAATTCACATTAACTGGTGACTTAAGATTCATGGATGGTCACTTCAACCTGAAGCCTGAATTCAGAATTGATGTTGCAAATGTTAACGATGACTTCGGTGGTACATACAAAGGATATGTTAAAGATCCAGGTAACCCTGACAAAGCAAAAGCAACAAACGTTCAGCCGACAATCGGTATGGCTGCGATCTACGCATTCTAATCCTCGTCTTCGGACAAACAATATTTAAGATTACGGTTAATTTTTTAATCTGGTTAGTTAAAAAACCCAGTCGCCAATACCCTCGGCGCTGGGTTTTTTATTTTGTTGGAAGTTATCTGCTGGCGCAAGCATTTGTTTGTGTCTGGCAATAAAAGCGAAAAGGTTGTACGACCCCGCTGGGGTCGAATCCGATGGAGATAATTTTTATTTAAAACTGGGACTACTCCGGT
>NZ_JBQCDF010000131.1:0-8251 GCF_051961495.1 Cytophaga sp.
TAAGATTCCAGTTCCTTCTTCCATAGTTCCGTGCCATCCTGTACATTATACCCATAGCTGAGTAGTTTTGTAAGTTTAGCAGCTTCGTCGTGGATGACGGAGAGAATAATCAGATCCTTTCCGTTGAAATACATGTCCTTAAACTCTTCAACCGGTGTTACACTGATTGTTTTAGACCACAGCACGGAAAAATTTCCGCCATGGTTGCGCTCCAGTGCGAAGTCTGCTTTCCCGGCAATACCGCCTTTTAGCTTGGCAAGGGTTATAAAATCTCCCCCCTTCAGACGCACAACATCGTTTGCGCCATCTGGTTCGTGAAACGGACTTGCCAATCTGAAATCACTGGATAACTCGATCGATTGCGCAAAAGTGTATCCAGTAAAAAAAGCAAAAAGAATAAACGTAAATAATAAGTTAGTTTTCATAAAAGTTCAGATAATCCCAGATTGAAGTTAGTGAAGAAAGTACAAAGTGAAAAACTATTTCAGGAAAAGAAATCCCGGGCAATGCTCTGTTAACCTGTTAAAAAAGTCAGATGGGGACACTGGCGCAAAAAATACTCAAATACCGATCCAGGCTGCACCCAATACACCGGCACTATCGCCGGTTTTATGCTTTACAATCGGTGTAACCAGCTCATCACTGAAAACATATTTTGCTACCCGTTCAACGCCCTGCGTATAAAGCGGCACATAATTGGACAAGCCTCCGCCGAGAACAATAATATCAGGGTCAATGACCGATATCACATTGGATAATGCCCGTCCGAATTGTTCAAAAAACAATTCCTTGATCTCGAGTGCTTCCGGAAGTTCAGATTCTAAAATATGTATTGCAGGTAAACGTTTGCCTGTGAGGTCAAAATAACGGTTTGAAATACCCGAACCTGAAATATATAATTCAACACAGCCGTTTTTGCCGCAATAGCATTTCGGTCCGTTGGGATCGATGGTCATATGTCCCCATTCTCCGCCCAGCGATTGCAATCCGTTCAAAACATGTTGCCTGATCACAATACCTCCACCGCAACCTGTTCCCATGATTACACCAAAAACTACTGCATGATCTTTTCCTGCACCAATCTTTGCTTCGGCCATGGCAAAACAGTTCGCATCATTTTCAATGGCAACCGGCCGGTTAATCAGTTTTTGCAGATCCTTGTGCAAGGGTTTTCCGTTCAGACAAACGGTATTTGAATTTTTCATCAAGCCTGTTTTCCCTGAAATGCTGCCCGGAGTACCAATACCAAATGTATGAGGTTTATCGCCGATCACGGTTAATGCATTTGAATAACATTCTGCAAGCGTATTCACAATAGCTGCATAGCCACGCTCCTGCAAGGTCAATACACGATTCCGGTATATTTCAAGGCCATCCGGATTCAGAATGATTGTTTCGATTTTTGTTCCGCCTAAATCAATTCCTATTTTAAACATTGCTAGCAGCTTAACGTTATACACAACTGCATAACGTTTATTTACGGTTCTGATAAAAATTATAACACAAGATAATGGAATTTTGATTGCTTTATCACAAAACCAAAATACAAATTTCAGTTCATTGGAAGAGCACTTATCGCCTGCAACTCTACACAATCAGCTGCTGTTTTAATTCAGATTTCTCACATTTATTACCTTTCTGTTTTTCATTGTCCAAACATCCTCTTCTTCCAATTCAGGTAAATCCGCACAAAGTAACTGTAAAGATGTACAAACATCTTTACAAATAACTACTAATCAATATATTAAAATCAAACCATATCATTTATTCTTATAAAACTTTCTGTGCCGGATAGCTGTTAAACCAACAAAAATCCTTAATTTTACACCCGCTTAAAAATTTTATTTAACAAAACTCATGACAACAATTACGAATCCTCAAACGCTTTCAACGGTTGTAAATTCTTTATCAGAATCTGAAACGTTAGCGATGACAAAAAAGGCAAGAGAATTAGCTTCTCAGGGCAATAAGGTAATAAGCTTAAGTGTTGGTGAACCAGATTTCAAAACACCTCAGCATGTTATGGATGCAGCGAAGAAAGCTATTGATGAGGGATATCACTCCTATAGCCCGGTTGCAGGTTTTGCTGATTTGCGTGCTGCTATTGCTGAAAAATTGGTTAAAGAAAATAACATCAAGGTAACGGCGGAAAATATTGTTGTATCAACAGGTGCAAAACAATCTTTAGCAAACGTTATTCAGGCTATTGTTGATAAAGGCCAGGAAGTAATCATCCTTGCTCCATACTGGGTAAGTTATTCTGAAATGGTAAAATTAGCTGAAGGTAAATCAGTAATTTTAACGGGGACAATTGAAAATGATTTCAAAGTTACAGCTGCAGAAATCGAAAAAGCAATTACTCCGAAGACCCGTGCGATCATGTATTCTTCTCCTTGCAACCCTACAGGTTCAGTATATTCTGAAAAAGAATTACGTGCTATCGGTGAGATTTTGAAAAAGAATCCACAGATCGTTGCTATTGCAGATGAAATCTATGAATATATCAACTTTGAAGGTAAGAACTTCAGCTTAGGTTCTATTGATGAAATCAAGGACCAGGTTGTAACTGTAAACGGTTTCTCTAAAGGTTTTGCTATGACCGGCTGGAGATTGGGTTACATTGCAGCAGCAAAATACATTGCAGCAGCAACTGAAAAACTTCAGGGACAGGTTACTTCAGGAACATGTTCGATCACACAGCGTGCTGGTTTGGCTGCCTTACAAGGCGACTTGTCTGCACCGTTGAAAATGAAAGAAGCTTATTTAAGAAGACGTGATCTGATCATTAACTTATTAAAAGAAATTCCAGGTTTGAAAATCAACAAACCAGCGGGTGCTTTCTATATCTTCCCTGATGTAAGTGCATACTTAGGAAAATCAGTAAACGGTCAGGTAATTAAAACGTCAAGCGACTTGTCTATGTTCATTCTGAATGATGCATTTGTATCAACAGTAGGTGGTGATTCATTTGGTTCTCCAAACAACATCCGTATCTCTTTTGCTGCATCAGACGAAAACATCACAGAGGCGATCAAACGTATTAAAGAATGCCTGGCAAAACTAAAGTAATTCAATACCAATCAGCGGAAGACCTTTTTAAGGTCTTCCGTACTTTTAATGTATTGATCATCGGCGATGTGATGATCGATTCTTATTTATGGGGAAAAGTAGAACGCATTTCTCCGGAAGCTCCTGTTCCTATCCTGCAGGTTGAAAAGCGGGAGATCAGACCAGGCGGCGCTGCCAATGTTGCCCTGAATGTAAAATCGCTTGGTGCGAATCCATTGCTTTGCGGTTTGGTTGGTGATGATATTGACGGCTCTAATTTTTTTAAAATCCTGAAAGAAAATAATCTTCCGACTGAAGGCATTGTTTCCAGCAAAGACCGGGTAACAACCATCAAACACCGTATCATCTCAAATGCGCACCACATGCTGCGTGTAGACCAGGAAGACGATCGTGTAACCAACAAATCTGAACTGGAATTACTGAAAGCCCGTATTGATGCGCTTTTGGAAAAAGCACATGTAATCATTTTTGAAGATTACGACAAAGGTGTATTAAGCGAGGAGCTGATTGGCTATGTAACCCAACAGGCCAATGCCAAAGGCATACCAACGGTTGTGGATCCCAAGAAAAGGAATTTCCTGCATTATAAAAACTGCAGCTTATTTAAACCCAACCGCAAGGAATTAAAAGAAGGCATTAAAACGGATGCCAATTTAAACAACAGCAAAGAACTGGAAATAACCGTTGACGCATTGATGAATATTTTGTCCTGCGACAGTGTATTAATAACCTTATCCGAGAAAGGTGTTTACTGGACAGATAAACAGGAACACCTGCATATCCCTGCACACCATAGGGAGATTGCTGATGTTTCTGGTGCCGGGGATACCGTTATTAGTGTCGCGGCATTATGCGCGGCTGCACACACACATCCGGCTGTTCTGGCAGCGCTTTCAAATCTTTCAGGTGGTCTGGTATGTGAACAGGTTGGTGTAGTCCCTATTGATAAAACAATTCTGCAGCAGGAAGCTGAACGCTTACAAATTATTAAATAAAGTATTCTGAATAAAAAAGTCTCCCGACCCCGATAACCATCGGGGTCGGGAGACTTTTTTATTTATAACGACAACTTAACTACCTAATACAAAACACTGATGTAAACTTTGTCTTTGCCGCCATTAATCACAACAATATAATAGCCCTGCGCTACCAATCCGTTTGCCGCATAGCCATTCCATTCATAAGGCAGCGTAACCCGCTTTACTTCTTTCCCATTTTTATCATAGATCACCGCTGAGCCGGTACCTGACAGCAGATAGGTATCCATGTCGCCATCATCATTGGGTGTTATAAATACTTCTTTGCAATCAGCATGCGGCATTTCAAGTGTTTTTGCATAATCCAATGTACAACCAGGAGCAAAATTAATCTGAAGTGCATAGGCTGTATCATTCAAACCTTTGATGTTATTGAATGGATAAATTTCAATGATGCCTTGTGAAAGGCTTTTTAGCTGGTAGGTTGTACCGGAAGGAACATATCCCTGTACTTGTATGTGCACACTGCCTGAGCTGCCACAATCAGGCTTTTCAGCTGTATAGGTAACCGCTGCAGATGAAGGACAAACATTAAAATGTACAACAATGGAATCTGTATTCAGTGTAAGCGCCGGTATAGACGGATGTGTAAGCTTTGCATACACATAGCGATATGATTGGATAGATTCTGTTATAAGCGTACTATCCTTACCGGCATTTGCTAATGTGCTGCCGTTTTCAAGAAATACATAATTTACTCCCGATACAGTCCTGTCAATATGAGTACTCACATATACATCCGCTGCAAAATATGCTTCGATTGTGTCCACCGGAAGTGTGCGCATGGGTGTTACATCAAAGTTGGTAGAAAAGCCTGCAATGGTTGTATAAGGCAACAGATCTTCAAAAGAGAAATAATTATTATACAGCTTCACGTCTGTTAATCCACTCATATCTGACAGATCAGGACCTTGTGTTAAATAATTATTATCTAAAGCTAAGATTGCCAGTTGCGTATTCTTTTTCAGATTCGGAGTCACTATCAGTTTATTCTTTCCTGCATTCAGACGGGTAAGCGCGGTAAGGTTCGACAGATCGGGTAAAATAGCAAGCTGGTTTGACCAGCAGATCAATTCCTGCAGATTTATATTCTGACTCAAATCAGGCAAAGCTGTTAATTGATTTTCGCCTACATCCAGTTTTAATAAAGATGGCACTCCAGCCAGGCTTGTTATATCTGTAATCTTATTTTTTGAAATAATGATCTCTTCTATGATCGGATTATTGCCGAACAAAGGCATTAGCGTCAATTGATTTTCATAGAGCAATACTGTCTTTAAATTTTTTATACCTCTGAAATCAGGCGCTGCAGTTAATTGATTAGTATACAAATGTACCGTCTCCAAAGCAGTCATCGGCAATAAAGATGGTATGGAAACGATTTGATTATTTGCAAAATTAATCTTTGTTATCTGGGAGAAATATTGAACACCTTCCAGGTTAGTTATATTACAATTCTGGCATGAAAGATTACTGGTAACCAATGCTGCCTTACTAATGATCAGCTCGTCTGTATTATTATCAATTGTCTGCGGAAAATTCGTTTTTAAAAAACTTAAAAATGCAGGATCAGGAATAGGCACGGTTTGTGCCTGCCCTGAGAAGGAAACAAAAAGAACAACTATATATAAGAGAAACTTTTTCATTTACTGTACAATCGTAACAGAACCTTTTTTACTTGTTCCATCTGTATACTTAATCACAAAGATATAATAACCAGGCAGAATTTGATTATTTAATCCGGTACCAGTCCATTCATTGGATGCATGGGCCTCTAAATTTGCCTGATAGTACAATACTCCCCCTTTATTATAAATTTCTATTTTACCAGAAGTACTATGGGGCTCAATTATCCAGGTTTCTCCAACGAAAGGATTAAATGAATAATCCTTCGGACAATCCTTCTCTGTGATTTCAATGGCAGGATATATTTTCTGACACCCGTTTTTATCGGTTATATAAACCTGATAAATACCTTTAACTAATTCTCCATTACGAACAGCTTCTTTATGTGTATCGATAATAGAAACCACATATGGTTTTACACCGCCCTGTATGTTATGTACCAATATGTTTCCGGCGGCTTCATGTAAACAGGTTGCTGTTGTCCCCACATCTGCCTTGATTGCAATTCCAGCACACACGTCTGTAGTTTCGTAGGTTTCAACGCTTTTACCAGGATGTGCTGCGTCAAGCGCTTTAACCGTATCCGGCGAAACTTTAGCAGTATTATATTCTTTATTTAATTGGTGTTGCTCTTCGATCAATTGCACATCCTGTTTACGCAGATATGTTGGTTCAGGTGTTTGTGTCTGATAACTTTTTTCAGATATTGCCGGCAGCATGGCATTTATTTTTTCTTTTTCTGAAAAAATACCGCCTTCTTGCGTCTGTTGCTCTTCGGATTGTTTCGGAGATGGATCAGCCTTTTTATTATTTGCATATACCAGTACAGCAACTGTAGTTCCGATTGCGGCTACCAGAGCAAGTGCTGCATATACATATTTTTTATATAATGTTTGTTTAACAGTTTTGACTCTTTCTTCAGCTAAAATATTTTTTACTGATAACAAACGGTTTTCGATGATCAACGCATTTGCCAGCTTGTGCTTTTCCAGCTGCTCAGCAAGATTGTTATTTGTTGAAAGTTCCTTTTCAAATGCTGCCTGTTCCAAGGAAGACATTTCGCCATTCAAATAAGCTTCAATCTGATCATATGTAAATGCACTAAAGCTCATTTGTTCTTTAATTGATTTATAAGAGAAGGATTTTCTTCAATCTGTTTTAATAATTTTTCTTTACAACGCTTCAATTGCATTTTAACAGCAGCAACCGAATTCAATTCCATCCGCAACATGATATCTTCAAGCAACAAGCTGGAATAAGTGGTATAGGTCATTAACTCAATGCATTTCTCACCTATGGGTGAAAATAATTTCCGGATAATATTTTCATCCGGATTTGGGATAGTCTCATTTGTTGTTTCATGTACCATGAGATAATCCAAATTTTCAATCCCGTCAACAAATTTAATTCTATTGTTCTTCTTTGCCTTGTTCATCCACTTGTATAAAGAGATTTTATACAAATAGCCGAATACTTTATATTTCTCATCAAAAGAGTCCTGCATGATCTGTTTATAGAACAAAAGTAATGTATCCTGAAACACATCAGAAGCATCATCTTTCGTTCCTGAATTACGGACAATATAATACTCTACGAGAGGATATACCTTTTTATATAAAACAGGCACAACCTCCCGATCCTTTCCTGATTTAATCAGGGAGACTATATTCTCTTCCTTAACGATCACTCTATTCAAAATACATCCCTAAAATAAATAAGTAACGGAATTTAAATAAATTAATATATTTTTGACGTTCCTGTATTCGCATTCATGAATTTGATCCGCATAACGTATTTGAGTTTATTAAGTACCTGTCTGGCACTACCTGGCTTTAGCCAGCATGCGGCGGTCTATCCGGATATTTTTGGCGCGTATTTCAACAATATGGCTTTAATTTCTCCTGCCTATGTTCCTGAAGAAGTTAAAATGAACCTTAGCCTTTCTTATAAAACACGTACAGGTGCTTTAAATAAGATATCGACATTAAACTTTGCCTTCACAAGAGTATTCAATGTAAGTAAGCCCAACAACCACGTGCTTCGTCTGTATTTTTACAATGAAAAAGACGGACCATATATTCACAAACCCCGTGCTTATGCAAACTATGCCTATAAGATCAAGCTTGCTGAAAATACATACGTATCAACCGGAATTGCGTTAGGTTTTGCTCAAACCGGGTTTACAGCTCCTTCAGCTACAGCCAATGGCAATTCCATTTCCCCGGATGGTTCTTTAGGCATTACGTTTACCCATAAAAAACTCAACATTGGGTTCGCAACTTGTCAAATGTTTAACTCCGCAGTAAATCCTGTTGTTGCTCCAATTACTTATAAGAGATATTTTAATTCTTATATCAATTACGACTTCAGGCTTTCTCCGTTTGTAATGCTTAAATCCGGCTTTTTATGGCGCGCTCTTCCAACCATGCAGGATGATCTGTGTCTCTTCGGCATGTTCGAATACAAACAGTTGATCAGCCTTGGCAGTTGTTACAATTATTCAAAAAGTTTAAGTTTTG
>NZ_JBQCDF010000132.1:0-32711 GCF_051961495.1 Cytophaga sp.
CACCGATTATCAAAAAAAACGTTATCATACCGGAGCAGGAGCTTGTACAGCGTTTACATGCTAAAGACGTAAAGGCGTTTGAATATTTGTATGACAATTATTCCGCAGCGGTGTATGGTATTATTCTGAAAATTGTGCAAACGGAGGATTTTGCGCAGGAGCTTCTCAATGATTGTTTTCTGAAAATCTGGGATAAGATTGATGCATATGATTCATCCAAAGGCAGATTGTTCACCTGGATGTTAAACATCGGAAGAAATCTTGCATTGGATAAACTTCGTTCGAAGGAATTTAAGGCGAAGCTGAAAACCGATGATGTAACGGAGAACGTATCTATATCTGACATGCAGTATTCAGAAGCCAATAAACCGGAGTTTATTGGTATTAAAGATCTTGTTGATCAGTTACCGGCTGAACAAAAGCTGTTAATTGATCTCATGTATTTCCAGGGTTATTCCCAATCTGAAATTTCAGAACAATTGGAAATGCCTTTGGGAACGGTAAAGACGCGGGTACGCGCGGCTATGCAATCATTAAAAAAACTATTCTGATACATTGGAAAGTAAAGCATACATATCGTCAGGCGTTTTAGAATTATACATTCTCGGTGCTTTGGATCATGCGGAAGCAGCAGAAGTAGAGTTGAACGCAAAACAATATCCGGAGATCAGAGAAGAGCTGGATAATATTCAGCGTACGCTTGAAGACTATGCACAAAAACATGCAGTAGAACCTGCGCCATTAATTAAAACACATCTTTTTTCAGAAATTGAAAAACGTGCTTCGGTCAAGGCTTCAGTACCTGTTAAAACCAGAACATTTGAAACGGCAAAATTAATGAACTGGCTTGTAGCTGCATCCATTACTGTCGCAGTTATTTCAACAGTGCTTTCTATTTATTTCTATGCAAAATGGAAAAACACGGAAGATGCATTAATTTCTTTGCGCGAAGAAAATCAGGTTTTTGCCCAGAATGCGAATTTTAAATTGGATTCGAATAAACATGTCATTGAAGAGAAAACAAATTATTTCACATTTATTACCGATACATCAACAGCACGTGTTACACTAAAAGGATTGTCGATTTCTCCATCATCTATAGCTATTGTATACTGGAACAAGCAAACAAAAGAAGTATTCATTGATATCAAGAGTTTACCTGAACCTCCGGAAGGTATGCAGTATCAGCTGTGGGCGCTTGATAACGGAACACCGGTTGATGCCGGTGTATTCAATATGGTCCCATCCGGTGAAATGCAGAAATTACTTCCGGTTCAGCAAGCGCAGGCATTTGCTGTTACACTTGAAAAAATGGGTGGCAGTCCGCAGCCAACCCTCGAAATGATCCATGTGCTTGGTAATATATAATTTATTTTTTTGTTCATTGAATTTCATAAGTTTATATGAAATTCAATCTGTTGTTTCACATAAATAGATATCCCTTTAGATTCATTTGCCAGCGAATTTTTATTTCACCGCATTTTCAAAGTAATGTATTGAACTTTTTATAAAATCCGATTCACCGCTTAAAAGCGTATGTATTATAAATTGCCCATTTACTTTTCCCCGGGGAAGTGTATTAACACACGATATGGTCTTATTTATAATCACATTAATTTTAATCGTAGTTGTCGGTATCGCAGGAGCAGATAAAGATCAGTTTATTCGTTAAAGAATTAATTGGATTTTTGTAATTTATGTCCTCAATGATATGTTTCAAAAACGATCCCAATCACATCCATGACAGACAAAACAATCCGGCATGTATTTTTTCTTGTGTCAACGTTGCTGTTATTTGTAACAGCTTGTTCTTATAATAAAGGCACTGAACCTGTACCGGTTAAAAAAGACGTAAGCTATAAGCTGGATGTAAAGCCCATTCTGGTTACTCATTGTTACACCTGTCATGCTGATACAGCTACCAATCCGGATCGCCCCGGTTCGCCTGTGTTTACAGACTTTGCCCAGTTGCAGCATGAAGCGCTTACACCAAGCAATGTCAATACAAATTATACAATACTTATTGCCCGGCTTAAGCACATCGAAAGTCCGGGTATGCCTTACAACCGTGATCCTTTACCTGATTCATTGATCCAGGTGATTCAGGATTGGGTGCTTGTTGGTGCTCCTGAAAATTAATCTTCCACTATATGAAATTCATTCGCACATTCTTATTCATGTTTGTTCTGGCGCTTGTTATAAAAGAAGCAGGTGCTCAGGTCTACACAACACAAACTGCAAGCATTTCTTTTTTCTCAGCAGCGCGGCTGGAAAATATCGAAGCGGTCTCTAAATCCGGAGGTGTAGTGCTGAATACTGCAACAAATGAAGTGCTCGCGAAGGTTACCATTACAACATTTGAATTTAAAAACGGTTTGATGCAGGAACATTTTAATGAAAATTATATGGAGAGTGCGAAATATCCGACAGCACAATTCTCCGGCAAGATCATTGAAAAAATTAATTATAGTGTGCCGGGCACTTATCCGGTAACCGTAACCGGTACATTGACTTTACATGGTGTAACTGTGAGCAGAATTATTTCCGGTACATTAATCGTTAAGCAGGGGAGTATTGGCCTGACGAGTAACTTTGTTGTACCGGTAGCTGAACATAAAATTCATATACCGAATGATAAGATTTCCAATATCGCTCAAAATATCAAAGTAAGTATTCAAGCAGATTGTACCCCATATGTTAAAAAATAAATATAATATTCTTACAGGCATTTTATTTTTTGTCCTCCCGGGAATTTCAATCGCACAAACTGATCTGGATAGCTTTTTGCTGGCAGATGCCAAGCCGTCTAAAGTAATAGCTACGTTCAAGGCTACGCGTATTGTGAATGCGCATTCTATAGAAACGGTTCGTAAAGGCGTACTGGATTTTAGAATCTCCCATCATTTCGGTGATGTAGGGGGTAACTCAGGCGGCATACATACATTGTATGGTTTTGACAACGCATCTGATATACGCTTTGGTTTTGAATACGGTATTACAGATCGTTTAACAGCAGGATTCGGAAGAAGCAAAGTAATGGAGAACCTGGATTTCTTCTTGAAATACCGATTACTGCAGCAGACAACCGATAATTCCATACCGGTGTCTGTGACACTCTTTGCAGACATGGCAGTGACTCCTCAGATCAATGATGCCGCGTACGATGTATTTGCCAACAGATTCTCTTATGTATATGAAGCCTTGATTGCACGTAAGTTCAATGAGCGTTTATCACTGCAGCTGATGCCATTGTTACTCCACCGCAATTATGTTGCAAACCCAAATGATAACAATGATGTATTTTCGCTGGGTGTGGGCGGCAGATTTAAAATAACAAAACGGTTTTCTGTACTGGCCGATTATTACTATACATTCTCAAATTATTTAACACCTTCGAATTCATTCTATGCGCCTATAGGGCTTGGCGTGGAGATTGAGACCGGCGGACATGTATTCCAGATGTTTTTTACTAACAATGCGGGTATTATTGAAAATACATATATCGCTAATACCCGTTCTTCCTGGGGCAAGGGTGAGTTTAAAATTGGCTTTACCATTTCACGGGATTTTGCCTTGAATAAAAAGAAGATCAAACAGCAGTATAATTAATTTATAAACAAGCACAAATTAAAAATCCCTTCCGATATATTTCGGAAGGGATTTTTAATTGATAAACTCCAGAATGAAATTTATTTCTTGATTATTTTTCTTGATTCAATGATTCCTTTGCTGCTGTATAAGTTGCAGAAATAAATTCCGGGACGTAGCGTACTCACATCAATCGGAAAGACCATTAAGCCGGTTTTTCCTGTAAGGTCTATATAAGCCACTTCTTTACCGATAATATCAAAAATACGAATACCTCTGATGTCTTTCTGAGGGTAATTGACATGACAACTCACCGCATCTGTTTCAACCGGATTGGGTGACAGATAGAATAAAGTATCCGTATCTGATTGTGCATTGGATGCAAAACCGATACCCGCTACAAATAAAACCAACAATAATAACTTCTTCATATCTATTCAAATATACGATATATTGAGAATTATGTTAATAATCATGCCAAAATTCTACATTCAGGGCATATTATATTTCTTTTAACATACCTCGTTAAAACAGACTAAACCGTGTTTAGATTCAATTTGCGACATTTTGGATTAAATTTTTATGTAAATGCCAGATTTACAATAATTTGAATTTGTTAATTATAAATAATATTCAATTTATTATTATATTAGTACTATAATAAATTTAAATTGTTTATGATGATCTTTCTACCTCATGCATTAAGTAAAAAAACATTTTTTTTCATTTTTATTTTTCTGCTAACCCTTAATGCTTTTGCGCAAACATTAGTAACCTCAGTAGAGGCTGAAACGGGTACACGTGCTGGTGGTCTCACTATTGGAACTGCAAACGCCGGTTACTCCGGCAGCGGGTATGTCACGAACATGACTGCCACAGGAGACAATCTCACCATTCCAGTGACAGTGCCATCGGCAGGAAATTACAAACTGGTGATCCGTTATAATAACCCATATAGCACCGCAAAAGACCAGGATATCTATGTTAACGGTACATTTGTGTCTTCCTTGAATTTTCCTGTTACAACCGGTTATGCAGATCTGACTGCCGGAAGTCTGACCTTAAAAGCAGGAGTCAATACAATCGGTATTTATAAAAACTGGGGTTATACTGATTTCGATAAGATTACTTTATATACCGTAGCACCACATGATTATACGACTGTAGCAGCAACACCTATTGATGGGCATGCAAATGCAGAGACGGTTGCGTTATATAATTATTTAAAATCGTCTTACGGACAAACAATAATTTCAGGACAGACCTCTGATTTCTATAATACGGTTTCTCCCAATGCTGCGAAGAAGCCAGTTGTAAGAGCCTTCGATTTTCAGCATTATACAGTCGGCTATGCATATTTATGGAACAATGCAACAAATAGTCATACTTTCGGTTGGGAAGATGACGGCACCACGCAGACTGCCATTGACTGGTATAACAGCACTTGCCAGAAAGGAATTGTTGCTTTTCACTGGCACTGGCACTCTCCGTTTGGCGGACAAGCAGGAACAAATACTTTTTACAGTAACTCTACAACGTTTTACGTTACAAAGGCTGTTACTTCAGGAACAGCAGAGTATACAGCAATCATTCGTGATATTGATTCTATTGCTACACAATTAAAGCGATTGCAGGCAGCTGGTGTGCCTGTGTTGTGGCGTCCTTTACATGAAGCCGGCGGTGCCTGGTTCTGGTGGGGAGCAAAAGGATCGGCAGCAGCGCTTTCGTTGTACGATATTGTATACGACAGACTTGTGAATTATCACAGCATACACAACCTGATCTGGGAATGGTCAACGCCGGAGGCCAGCTGGTATCCGGGGAATTCGAAGGTAGATATTTTAGGTTATGACTCGTATCCCGGCGCATATAATTACGGTACACAGAAATTGATATTTGACCAGTTGTATGCGATCGTGAATGGCCAAAAAATCCTGGCCATGACAGAGAATGGTCCGATTCCTGACCCGGATGCCTGCTTTACCAGTGATGCAAAATGGGCTTACTTTATGTCGTGGAGCGATCTGGTAACACAACAGAACTCAGCTGCTCAACTGTCACTGGTATACAACCATGCAAAGGTTACAACCTTGGATGAAGTTACATCACCGACAAACACTGCACAATTAATAGCGGCAGGTGCAACTACCTTCTGTACTGGGGGGAGTGTAGTGCTGAAAGCAAATACAGCGAAAGGCTATACATACAAATGGTATAATGGAACAACACTGATTACCGGTGCAACAAGCTCATTCTATACAGCAACAACAACCGGCTCGTATACGGTTGCTGTTACAGCAACAGGCTCTTGTACGACGACTTCTCCGGCGATAGCAGTCACTGTTGGCAGTGCAACTGCGGCAATCACGGCAGGTGGTTCAACTACATTCTGTCAGGGCGGAAATGTAGTATTAACAGCGAGTTCAGGCACAGCATATAAATGGATGGTCGGTGGCAATGCGATCAGTGGCGCAACGAATGCAGCTTATACAGCGAGTACTGCCGGCGTTTATACGGTTGAAGTAACAAATGCCGGAGGTTGTAAAGCGACGTCTGCTGGCACAACAATTACCGCGAATGCCTTGCCAACAGCTACAATTACGGTGTCGCCATCCTCGGCATTCTGCCAGGCTTTTTTATTGACAGCGAGTGCAGGTACATCTTATCAATGGATGACCAACGGGAGTCCGATCAGCGGTGCTACCAATTCTACATACATAGGAACAGGAGGTTACTCATACTCGGTTGAAATCACCAATGCAGCCGGTTGCAAGGCAACATCCGCGGTTACTCCACTTCCAATAGCCTCCATGATGCCGGTAGTAATATCGCCAGCTGGTCCGGTTGCGTTATGTGCGGGGCAAAGTGCCATACTGAATGCACCTGCAGGTTCAGGATTTACCTATCAATGGAATAAGGGTGGAGCAATTATTACCGGTGCAACAAATGCATCATATGCAGTAACGAATGGTGGTTTGTATACAGTAACGGTATCAGCATCGGGATGCAGTGCTACTTCGGCAGGCGTACAGGTTACTGTTTCCCAGCCAGCTGCTGCTGTAACTCCGGCAGGTCCTGTAATATTTTGTCAGGGCGGGAGTGTAGTATTGACAGCCAATCAGGGAATGTCATATAAATGGATGGTTGGGGCCAGCGCAATCAGTGGTGCTACCAATATGACTTATACAGCAACAACAGGCGGTTCCTATACGGTTGAAGTAACAAACTTACCTGGCTGTATGGCCACATCTACAGCAGTTGTGGTTACGGTTACATTACCTTCAACCTGGTATTCAGATGCAGATGGTGATGGCAAAGGTGATGCGGATATTACCATACAGGCCTGTAACCAGGCGGTGGGTTATGTGGCAGTAGCTGGTGACGTATGTCCGGATGATGCAAACAAATTTGCTCCGGGTAACTGCGGTTGCGGACAAACAGAAAGCAGCTGTCTGGATTGTATGGGCGTACCTCACGGCACCGCGGCACTTGATGTTTGTAATGTGTGCGCCGGCGGTACTTCAGGTATTACACCTAAGACAAACATTTCACAATGCACAACAACCGCAACACAATCTGCATTAGCAGATAATCTGCACATATACCCTAACCCGACTGCAGACAATTGCAAGATCGAATTACAGGGTTCTGAATTTACTGTTACGATCTACACAGCTGCCGGCGTGGCAATTTCAAATAATGTATTTAAAGATGCAGCCGTGATAGGTAATAACCTGCCGCAGGGTATTTATTTACTTCGTGTTGAGCAGGACGGCAATGTGGAGTTGAGAAAGCTGATTAAACAGTAGGAAGTACGGAGTATTAAGTACTAAGTACAGAGTAAAAAACAATAAAAAGGTATATGCACGATCGCATATACCTTTTTTATTTTAAAGAGCAGAAGAATTATTGTTTCAATTTGGTGTCTTTGTGCTCTGTACTTAGTACTTAATACTCTGTACTTATCCCGCCCAATTTTCTCTATCTAAGCTTCGGTACTGAATGGCTTCTGCCAGATGTTCAGTCAGTATATGTTCAGAATCCTGTAAGTCAGCAATCGTTCTGGATACTTTTAAAATACGGTCGTACGCGCGTGCTGATAAACCTAAACGTTCCATCGCAGTTTTAAGCAGGGCATTGCCGGCGCTACCTACATTGCAGATATCTTTTACCATCTGGGAAGGCATCATGGCATTGCAATGTACATCGTCGAATTTGCTGAAGCGTTCACTTTGTATGGTGCGGGCTTTAATAACCCGCTCGCGAATCTGTTCGCTTGTTTCAGTGCGAGCGTTGGCAACCATTTCATCAAACTTCACAGGTGTTACTTCCACATGTAAGTCTATGCGGTCCAGCAATGGTCCGCTTATTTTATTTAAGTAACGCTGTACAATGCCTGGCGCACAAACACATTCTTTCTCCGGGTGGTTGTAGTACCCGCACGGACAAGGGTTCATGCTGGCGATCAACATGAAGTTGGCAGGGAAATCAATGGCAATCTTCGCACGGCTGATGGTAACGGTGCGTTCTTCCAGCGGCTGGCGCATGACTTCAAGTACCGTGCGTTTAAATTCCGGAAGTTCATCCAGAAATAAAACACCGTTATGCGCCAAAGAAATTTCACCAGGCTGCGGATAGCTGCCGCCTCCAACCAGGGCTACATCGCTGATCGTATGATGCGGAGCGCGAAAAGGCCTGCGTGTGATCAGAGAAGTTTTAGATCCCAGCTTTCCTGCTACCGAATGAATCTTTGTAGTTTCAAGTGCTTCGTGTAACGTAAGCGGCGGCAGGATAGAAGAAAGTCTTTTGGCAAGCATAGTTTTTCCGGCACCCGGCGGACCGATCATGATCACATTGTGGCCGCCGGCAGCTGCTATTTCCAGCGCACGCTTAATATTTTCCTGTCCCTGTACATGCGCAAAATCTGCTTCATAAACAGCAACCTGCTGGAAGAACTGACTGCGTGTATCAATAGTCAGTGGTTCGATGTGTAATCGGTTTTCAAAAAAGTCAATGGCTTCCTGGATATTCGAAACGCCAATGATATCAAGGTTGTTTACAATGGCAGCTTCCTGCTCATTTTCTTTCGGCAGGATAAATCCCTTGAAGCCTTGTTTGCGGGCTTCAATTGCGATGGGCAGTACACCTTTAATAGGTTTGATCTCTCCATCGAGCGAAAGTTCGCCCATGATCATGTATTGACCCAGGCGTTCGCCATCCATTTGTTCAGATGCTGCCAGGATGCCCAGCGCAATGGGAAGGTCATAGGCAGAACCTTCTTTCTTGATATCGGCAGGCGCTAAATTGACGACTACTTTTTGCCGGGGCATAAAATAGCCAAAATTTTTAAGTGCGGCGTCGACCCGTTGTTCACTTTCCTTGATGGCGCTGTCGGGCAGGCCAACCATGTAAAATTTATTTCCTTGATTTACTACTGTTTCAATGGTAACAGTAAACGCATTGACGCCATGTACGGCGCTTCCAAAAGTTTTTGCGAGCATAGCTGATTTTAGAGCATGGATTGCTCAATCAGCAGAATTAAAATGTGAATGATTTTGATATGAACTTCCTGAACACGGTCTGCAAAGCCCGTATGCTCTACGTTGACGCAAACATCTGCCAACGGTAATAACTTCCCGCCGTCCTTGCCGGTTAAGGCTACTACAAACATCCCTTTGTTTTTCGCTTCTTTAACAGCTTCTAAAACGTTTTCAGAATTACCTGAAGTGCTGATCGCAAGCAAAACATCACCTTTGTTGCCAAGTGCTTCCAGGTAACGGGAAAAAACATATTTGTAGCCATAGTCGTTTGCTACGCATGACATGTGGCTTGAATCACTGATCGCTATTGCCGGAAGGGCTTTTCTGTTTTCTCTGTAACGGCCGGTCAGTTCTTCTGCGAAATGCATCGCATCACACGCTGAACCACCATTGCCGCAGGAAATAACTTTCCCGCCTTGCTTTAAGCTCGAAGAAATCAGGTTAGCAGCTTCAGCGATTGTATTGTGTTTTTTTTGTTGTGCAATAAAACGTGTTAATACAGCTGATGCTTCTTCCAGTTCTGACAATATCGTTTGTTCAATCATTATTCTTTCTTTTTCTGCTGGTTGAAGAATTAATAATGTTACAAGTATAAAAAAAAAATGTCAGGTTTCAACCCGACATTTTTAGTAGTTATCTTAAGTTAAGAGTTGATTAGAAGTTGTCATCCCAACCGCCATCATCATCTTCATCGTCGAAATCTTCGTCATCGAAATCTTCTTCCTCTTCTTCGTCTTCCAAATCTTCAGGATCGATCTCTTCTATTTTATCCCAGTCTTCAATTTCATCTTCATTGAAGTCATCGTCATCAAAGTCATTATCAAAATCATCCTCATCATCTTCTTCTTCATCCTCGTCGTCGAAGTCTTCGTCTTCGTCTTTGATTGAGCCTTTTGCTTTGGCCAATACATCATGTAATGCAATACCTTCAATACCCGATAATAATTCCGTTAACGAAATTTTCTCTTCGGTTAAAGTTTCATTTTGTAGAGCATCTAGAGTTGTTTTCATATGTGCTGCGATTCTTAATTTTTATCAAATCTATAAATCGAAAAAGAAATTTTATAGTGTCTTCCTAAATTTTTTTTTCTTTTTTCGAATAAAGGTGAAAAGTCTTGCTTATGAATAAAATTCAGCTATTACAGTTTTTCCTCCCACTGTCATCTGGTTCAGATTTACTTTTACAGCAGCATCCAGTGGCAGGAATATATCTACGCGCGAACCAAATTTAATGAATCCGAATTCTTCACCTTGTGTAACCTGAGATTTCTCATCAATATACCAAACAATTCTGCGTGCCAATGCGCCGGCGATCTGGCGCATTAATATCTGCTGGTTGTTTTTTGTTTCAATAACAGTTGTTGTACGTTCATTCTCCGTACTGGATTTCGGGTGCCATGCTACCAGAAATTTTCCCGGATGATATTTGAAGAATTTTACAATTCCTGAAACAGGGTTTCTATTACTGTGTACATTGAACGGTGACATGAAGATAGAAATCTGTCTTCTTTTTTCATTGAAATATTCTGTTTCCACCACTTCTTCAATAACAACCACTTTGCCGTCTGCCGGAGCCAGAATTTGTTTATCATTAATTTCTATTGTTCTGCCTGGATTACGGAAGAATTGCAAAACGATTAAAAACAATAGAATTGAAATAGTCAGTATTATTCTTTGAAGGATGAGAGCTTCAGGAAAAAATTAATAAACAAGAAAATTCAAAATGAATAAAAATGCTAATACGTAAAATAAAGATCTATATCCTTCTTTGTGAATGGTCATGTTAATTTTAAGAGTTTAAACCAAATGCAAATATAATAAAACAAAACTATCTGTATGCATGGAAAGTAATTCCAGGGGTAAAATCAATTATGAAATTATTTTATTAGTGTTAAGTACAGGTATACAAAGGGGATAGCGAAAATAAGGGCATCAAAACGGTCTAGGAAACCTCCATGGCCAGGCAAAAGTGTTCCGGAATCCTTTACCTGTAAAGTTCTTTTGATCATGGATTCCACCAAATCACCCAAACTGCCTGATATCACAACAATTACACATAAGCCCATCCATGCGGGGATACTGAAAATACCGAAGTAACAGTACAGCAGATAGGCGAAAATCATAGCGGTACCTAAACCGCCAAGCGATCCTTCCCAGGTTTTTTTAGGAGATATGCGTTCAAATAGTTTATGCCTTCCCAGTGATTTTCCGACAAAATAAGCGCCTACGTCATTGGCCCAGATTAAAAACAGCAGTGCGAATATAAGTTCAAACGCATAAACGGGTTTTATAGGTTTCCAATTGTAGCATCCAGAAGGATTATGGTCCCATGGAATCAACGTTAATAAACCAAACGGAACCGCTATATACAAAATTCCGGCGATGGTATAGGTTACGCGTGTAATAGGCTGATCATTTGTTGAAAACAGCTCAATCAGCATGTAGATCATAAAAAGAAGGCAAGGCACCGCGATCAATATTGCTCCTGAATCGAAGTTCAATGCCTGCAGTACAAAAAGTACGTATACGACTATGCTGCCTGTGATTCCCGCAAGTGCATTGTTCGGGATGCCGGTTTTCGTGAGCAGCTGGTGGTATTCGTAGGTGCTGAGAATGGTTACTAAAAAGAAAACAGCTGCAAAACTATAAAAACTGAACCAGATGGCCGTCAGCATGAATGCTGCTCCTAAAACGCCTGTTATCGTACGTTGTACTAAATTATTCATGTGTATGATTTACTATCTGAAGACAGTATAACTGTCGAATGTTTTTTTTCTGTTGTACGCAATTGCGGCAGAAGCCAGGAATGAAATCAGCACCAATATGTAGGGGATCTGGTCGCTGGCTTCAGGGTTAAAGCTGATGACATTGTTTTTATACGCAATCAATAAGATCAGTGTTAATGCATTGTTTGTAAAATGCATCAGGATTGGTACAAGCAGTGAACCCGACCATACATACATATAGCCAAGTAAAGCCCCTAACAGCATTCTCGGAAAGAAGCCCAGGAACTGAAAATGAATAAAACTGAAGACTGCCGCAGCGATCCAGACGGAAAGGTGTATGTTTTTTGTTTGCTGAATCAGTTCGCGTTGGAAAAATCCTCTGAAGATAATTTCTTCGCCAATGGCTGGCACTACAGCCAGCGCCAGGATGCTCAGCAGAATTTCCGGCAGTGTATGAATGTTTACAAACAGCATGGTTAACGCTTCCGCCAGAGCTTCTGTTTCGCGGATGGAATCCTCAATGTGTGTTAAAGCCTGGGGCAGATGTATGTCTTTATTGATTTCCGCAATTACGGTAATGCCCGGCAGCATCAGTATTAATGAGGCAACACCTAAAACCACACTGATGCCGGTAAAAGGAATCCGCGGATCCTGTTTGAACGGATTCGCATCCGGTTGTTTTGAAATGAATAAATACAGGATCGGAAGAATGACAAATCCCACAATTTTGCCGATCATATCACTGATCATAAATGGCTGAAGCAGGTCTGGTGTGCCTTGCAGCAGCTCAATGTTTGTATAGGTCTCTATGGGATGCCTGCTGAGTATTTGTAAAAAGAAGAGGGTAATACCTTGTGCCAATACAAAATATGCAAATAACCTTAATACTGATCCGAATAATTGAATAGCCTGCATTCCCCTTACATCAAATAGTTTTCTTAGCAATAAAGATGTAAATTTATGGAAAAATATCAGATAGCAAGGTGGTAAAAATAGGTGATATCGAAATAGGTGAATTTCCTTTGTTGTTGGCTCCGATGGAAGATGTAAGTGATCCTCCGTTCCGGGCGCTTTGTAAGCAGCAGGGGGCCGATATGATGTATACCGAATTTATAGCTGCTGAAGGTTTGATACGGGATGCTGCCAAAAGTGTTCATAAGCTTGATATCTTTGATTATGAACGTCCTATGGGGATCCAGATTTTTGGTGACAAGATTGATGTGATGTGTGATGCAGCTGCGATCGCTGAGGCTGCCGGGCCTGAACTGGTGGATATTAACTTCGGGTGCCCGGTTAAAAAGGTAGCCTGTAAAGGGGCCGGCTCAGGTGCCTTGCTGGATATCCCTAAAATGGTAAAAATGACCGAAGAGATCGTTAAACGATGCACGCTTCCGGTTACAGTTAAAACCCGCCTGGGTTGGGACCATGATTCCATTAAAATTGTTGAAATAGCGCAACGTCTGCAGGATGTTGGTATTAAAGCTTTAACCATACACGGCCGTACCCGCCAGCAAATGTATAAAGGCGAAGCAGATTGGACCTGGATCGCAAAAGTGAAAGAACACCAGGATATTCATATACCAATCTTTGGTAATGGTGATATAGACTCACCTGAAAAGGCGTTGGAATACAAAAACAGATTCGGAGTAGATGGCATCATGATTGGCCGCGCAGCCATCGGCTACCCGTGGATCTTTAAAGAAGTAAAACATTTTTTTGCTACAGGCGAAAAACTTAATCCGCCGACTATTCGTGAACGTGTAGAGGTTTGTAAAAAACACCTGGCTTTTTCAGTCGAATGGAAAGGACCTAAAGAAGGAATTTTTGAAATGCGCATGCATTACACCAATTATTTCAGAGGAATACAGAACTTTAAACCATATCGTCAGCGCCTGGTAGAAGCAGGTTCGTATGAAGATACTTTACAGATTTTAGATGAAGTTGCTGAGAATTTATCAGAATACGCCTTCTAAAATACGCTGCAAATCATAAAATATTAGCTGGTATTTCTCTTCAAATTTCAATATATTGTATAGAGAACAATAGTGTTGACGCAAGTTTGAGTTTTGGAAAAAATACTGATCATAGAAGATGACTTTGCCCTACGGTCAATTCTAGAAAAATTCCTACAGAAAAAAAATTTCGAGGTATACGCCGCTGAAAGAGGCAAACAGGGCATAGAACTGCTTTCTGATCATCCGATAAAATACGTTTTGCTGGATCTGCGTTTGCCGGATAGTAATGGCATTGATATTCTTCAGCAGATAAAAAAAGCATATCCTCAGATTGTTGTGATCATGATGACTTTTTATGATGACGTTCGATCTGCCGTCGCAGCTATTAAATCCGGAGCCAAAGATTATCTCACAAAGCCAATCAATCCCGAAGAATTACTGAGTTTACTTAAAAGTTCTGTTCAGGAAAAAAAGGCTGAAGTTCAAACTGAAAATTTTGTAAAAGGAAAAAATGCTCAATTCGCATCTGTTCTTGAGCATGCAGCACTTGTTGGTCCGACGATGCTCTCTGTGTTGATCACGGGTGAAAGCGGCACGGGTAAAGAAGAACTGGCCAAGTACATTCACAGCAAAAGCGATCGCAAACATGCAGCCTTTGTTGCGGTTGATTGCGGCTCTATTTCCGAAGAATTGTTTCCAAGTGAATTTTTCGGACATGTAAAAGGTGCTTTTACAGGCGCGGTTGCGGATAAAGCCGGTTTACTTGAAACCGCTAATGGCGGCACTTTGTTTCTGGATGAATTAGGAAACCTGACCTATGAAAATCAGGTTAAACTTCTTCGGGTTCTGCAGGAAAAAAAAGTAAAGCGGGTTGGTGCAAATAAAGAAATCGCTTTAGATATACGGCTGCTTGCTGCTACAAATGAAGAAATTATTGCATCTGTTCAAAAAGAAAAATTCAGGGAAGACCTCTATCACCGCTTGAATGAATTTAAAATCCACATCCCCGCATTGAGGGCGCGTACGGAAGATTTACAGGAATTGATCAAACACTTTATCAGCAAATCGAACCAGGAATTTAATAAGAAGGTTAAAGGAATTGGTTCTGAGGTTGAGAAAATCTTAACAGGCTACTCATTTCCCGGCAACATCCGGGAATTGAAAAATATAATCCGGAGGGCTGTATTATTAACCAGGGGAGACATGATTGAATCTGATGCATTGCCTGCAGAGATCATGCAACCGGATATTGAAAGAACAAATACGATTGATCTTAAATTATTGCAGGAGCAACAGGAAAAGGAATCAATTATAAAAGCGTTGAAACAAACCGGGAATAACAAAAGTGAAGCTGCACGTCTTTTGAATATTGATCGGAAAACTCTGTATAATAAATTAAAAAATTATCACCTGGAATAGCGATCTTTTAATCCCGGAAGTATTAAGGCAATGGATTGTTTAAAAGCGTCTGCCTTCATGTACAGGGCATAGGCAGATTCTTCTTTTTGTATGAGTTTAATTTCTTCCCAATGATTCAGATACCCCAGCGTGGTTTTCAATTGGTGCAGATAATATAAAATGGATTGAATATCGTTTTCCTTAAGGGCTTGTTCAAGCAGTGTAATTTTTTCAAGCAAAGATTTTATGTGGATGATGTCTGGTATTGATGTATAATTCTTTAATTGCACAGAAACTTTAAGACTGTTTAAAGCATTTATCAAGTCTTCACCGGTAAAAGGTTTGGGTAGAATGTGGAAGTTTTGTTTTTTTAGTTTATTCAGATAATCGTGGTCCGCGCTTGTAAAAATTATTTTTGTTTTCTCTTCTATGTAGTCGAGTAGAGTTGTTCCCAGTATATTATTTACATGCAGGTCGCATAAAATAATATCAGGTGTGTTGTTTTCAATAATTTGTAATCCATCAGCAATTGAGCTTGCAATGTATACGGATTCAAAAGATTCATGTATCAGTTGGTAGGCATACAACAAACTATAATTATCATCATCAATGATTAATAGAGTAGCATGGGTGTGTATCAGCTCTGGCGGTGAAATGGGAGGTACAGCCTTACTTTTTTCAAAGGTTAGGTTAAATAAAAATGTAGTGCCTGTATTTTCATTGCTTTGTACAGTCAAATAAGAATGAAAGAGTTCAAGAATTTTTTTTGTAATGACAAGGCCCAGACCTGTACCGCCGAATAGCCGGACAGTTGACTTGTCAAGCTGTTCATACTTTTCGAATAGTTTTTTGATTTTTTCTTTCGGTATTCCTATTCCGGTATCGGCGATTTTAAAATTCGCGCGTACAGAATCTTCCTGATCCTGGATCAACCTGCAGGTGAGCGATACTTTTCCCTGGTTGGTAAATTTTATAGCGTTGCTTAATAAATTATACAATACCTGTTTCAGCCTGAATGAATCTCCATTGACTATTAAATGAACAGGAATGTCTGAATCAATCGTGTATAAAAAAGGTTTTTCGCTCGCCTGTATACTGAGGCTTTCAAATACTTCATAAAGACATTCGGATAGGTTAAAGGGAATATGTTCCAGCTCAATTTTTCCAGCATCAATTTTACTTCGGTCTAATAACAGGTTGATCGTTTGAAGAAGATGTGAAGAAGATTTTTTTATGATTTCGCTATAGTGCGGGGATTTGTTTGCCGCTTTGTTCTTTGGGTTGTGCAGCAGATCAGAAAAGCCAATGATTGACTGTAACGGAGTTCGTAATTCGTGTGCCATCATAGACAGGAATTCAGACCGGTTATCAGCCAGGTCCCGGTAATTCTGTTTTTCTCTGATCAGGCTTTGTTCGTAACGTTTGATCCTGTATGTATCCAATACAAGCAGTCCGTATAAGCACAAGCAGGCTAATAAGATGATAAGGAAAACAATAAAGATTTTGTTAATTGCCTTCGTACTGATATTCTGAATTTCTGCAATATTATTTTCAGCATCGGCCTGTTCCTGTTTCTGAATGATTTTAATTTGTTTGTCAATGCGGTTCCTGATAATAAAATCTTTTTCGATGATTGAAAGGCGTTTAAGATTGATGATTGTATCGTATACTAAACGCTCCTGCAGTACATTCTTTACGCTGGTTGTGACGGCTTTATTGTATGGATCTATTTTGACGAGCGTATCTGTAATGGTTGTGTCCTGTTTTTTGTAAGTGTAAGAAAACAGTTGAATGTCCATCGCTGAAGAATCCAAAACGAATTCATCATCTTTTTTTTTCAAACAGCTTTTTAACTTTATGCAGCATTCCGGTCTTTTGTTCCTGGTTAAAAGGAATTTTTTTAACAATCACGAGCGAATCCCGGATTGTTTTTTCATTGTTGATCTGTGTAGAGAAAATCGTTGTGTCTTTTGAATAGTCCAGTAGTTTTCCGATAACCAGAATATCTGGTTTATCACTGTTAAGCTTTAATAATGTTTTATTATCCTTTACTTTATTGTTCCACCACATCTGTATGGTGTCAATCTGATTGTTTTTAAAGGAATCAGCTTTTGTATATTTTCTATATGAGGCAAACAGTTTGTTTATGCTGTCAAGTGACTCATCATACTTTTTTAAATAAGCAGATTTTTTAGTGATTGCATACAATCGCAAATACTGGTCAGAATTATTGGTTTGATCCAGAAGACTATTTAATGTCCTTATTTTTTGATCCGGATAATGAAATTCGTTTACGGTAGCGCGCAGAGATTGAAATGCTTTGTTTGTAAAAATGCAAATAGTGATAATGCCTAGTATGCCAATAACAACAAGTAAAGTAAGTTTGATTTGTACTTGATTTTCCCTCCATTCCATGTTATAAGTTAAGCATTATAATGCAGTTTGATGAGATTATATTATGTACGGAGAGGCGCGCTGTAGAAGTATTCTACAACAGTTGTGGAATTATTCTACAATTAACAATTTTAGCGAAACAACAAGATATTGATTTTTAGAATATTAAAAATCTGGCACGTTTATGATAATTGAATTATGCAAATCAACTTATTTATATGTTTATGAAAAAAATAGTATTCACTTCAATTGCAATGGCAGCAGTATCTTTTATCACGTTTGCACAAAAAGATACTACAGTAAAACCACAGGTTATTAAAGACACCATTAAGACAAAATTAACAGGTTCTGTTCATGCTGCAGGAATAATACTCACATCAGCAGATGATGACAGCACGAAAAAAGTAACACCGGTAAAAAAGCCCTCAGCACCTAAACCGGATACACTTAAGACCGGTTCTTTGAAAAAAACAGATTTGTATGCTTTTTTTACAGATACGCCAACAGATTCAACAAAAACAAAAATTAAATCAGACACGATCAAGTCTGATACAAAGAATACTACGGGGTCTTATAGTACATCTTCATATCTGTTAGTGCTGGCGGATGATAGTACTAAAAAAGTTGTTAAGCCTGATACAACCATTTCCAAGCCTGCTGATCCGCAAAAGCGAACAGGTGCTCTTTATTTCGATAAGAAAACAGGTTCTATCATTGCCTTACCAAAAAGCTATATAGAAGAAGTATAAAAAAAGAGGCTCATCACAATAAAAAAAGTCCTGCCATTGGCAGGACTTTTTTTATTTATGTAAATGCATTTTTGTTAACTTCTCTGTCTGCAAAAATGGTTTTGTCTGGAACTAGAACCTGGCAACTATTTTAAACACCTTCTGCAACAACTTCTGTTACTTCAGGCACCATGCGCTTTAACAAATTTTCAATACCAGATTTTAATGTAACTGTTGAAGAAGGGCAGCCGCTGCAAGAGCCTTGTAGCTGAACTTTTACAACACCATCGTTGAATGATTCAAAGTTTATGGCACCGCCGTCCTGTTCAACAGCCGGACGAATATATTCATCCAGGACAACTTTTATTTTTGTGATCACTTCCGGTTCACCTTCTACCGGAGCAGTGCTGGAAACTGCCTTAGGCATTTCCTTGAATAAAGGTTTACCTTCTTCAATATAACCTTTGATCACAGATTTAATCATTGCACTTACTTCCTGCCATTCAATGCTCTCAGACTTTGTTACGGTAACAAAGTTGGCGGCCATGAATACACGTTTTACAAAATTAAAACGGAACAGGTCAAGTACAAGCGGACAAGATTCTGCTGAAGATGGTGACGGGAAATCGACACTACCTTCTTCTACCAACGTTTTATCTGTAATAAATTTTAATGTATTTGGGTTGGGTGTAGCTTCTGTATAGATTTCTACAGCTATTTTTTTATTTTCCATGAGATTTAATTCTTTACGTGTGGTAAACACCTCTTTTGTCAAAGAGGTTCTGTAAAGATACAAAGGAATGTTAAATTTTGCGAATTCAATGCAATAACCCATTTGTCCGGAAAGATTCAAGAAATTGAAGGAAATAATTTGGAATGGAGCGATGAATCGTCTACATTTGAATTCATCAGATGATATTATGAATTATCCTTCCGAAAAAATAGAAGTTATAAAGTTGGCAGATCAGGTGGCTGTTAAATTGCAGCAGCTTATTTCTTCGGGAGAGTATAAAAAGGGTGATAAGATTCCTACAGAACCGGAGTTAATGGAACGTTTTGGTGTTGGTCGTTCGACTATAAGAGAATCAGTCCGGATTCTGGCAAATGCTGGTTTGGTGAGCGTACAGCAGGGAAAAGGAACTTTTGTAGCCGACGCTTCGGTCGTTACAGAACCATTGCACCAGCGGTTGCGCAGGGCAAATACCAAAGAACTGAATGAAGTACGACATATGCTGGAAATCACTATGGTACAGAAGGCTGCTGAAAACCGGACAGAGAAAGAAGTAAAGCAGATGCGTGCATTTCTGAATCAACGGAAAAAAGCCATTGAAAGTCAGCTGCAGCAGGAGTGTCTGGAAGCAGATATTGCCTTTCACGTGGTCATTGCAGAAGCTTCAAAAAATATGGTGCTGATGGATCTGTTTAAAACGTTTGCCAAAGTGATCAGTGATTACTTTCAGAAGGAATACCCGGATACCAAGGCTTATATGCGATCACAAGCGCTGCATGAGAAACTCTGTGAAGCTATTGCAGATAGAAACCCTAAAAAAGCAGCGGATTATATGAATCAAATCCTTGGATTGGATTAAAAAAATTTCCAGCAAATCATCAGATGATAGGATGAATAAAGATTAAATTAAATACGTTATGAAAAATGAAAATGAAGTAGCAGAACGGCAGGTAAGCCAGACCATCCAGACAACCGTATATCCGATTCTTTTTGCGATCAGTGCAGCGCATTTATTGAATGACCTGATTCAACAAGCTATTCCAATGATGTATCCGGTCTTTAAAAAGACATTGAATTTATCCTATACAGAAATAGGTCTGATTACATTTGTGCTTAATCTAACGGCTTCTTTTCTTCAGCCCATTATTGGTTTATATACCGATGTGAAACCAAAACCTTATTCACTTCCGCTAGGCATGTGCTTTACGCTTGTGGGTATTATTTGCCTTGCCTATGCAGCCAATTTTTATCTGATTCTTGTATCGGTATGCATCGTCGGCATTGGTTCAGCGGTACTGCATCCGGAATCGTCACGAGTGGCTTACATGGCATCCGGCGGATCAAAGAAAAGAGGGCTTGCACAGTCGATCTTCCAGATTGGCGGCAATACAGGCAGTGCTATTGCACCATTGATTGTTGCCTGGCTGATCGTGCCTGAAGGACAACGTGGAATCATTTATTTAACAGTTTTTGCTATTGCCGCAATTATAATTCAATCACGGGTATCGATCTGGTATAAAAATTATTTATCAAGCCGGAGCACGAAGAAAGCTGTTGCCTCAGATACACACAACCTGTCAAGAAACAAAGTGATCGGGGCATTGGCAATTTTAATTGTATTGATCTTTTCAAAATTTGTATATGTATCCAGCATCACCAGTTACTATACCTTTTATCTGAAAAGTACCTTTGACTTAACGGTAGAACAATCACAATTTTATCTGTTTATCTTTCTTGTATCCATGGCGGTTGGCACGTTTCTGGGCGGCCCAATCAGCGATCGTTTCAACAGGAAGCATGTGATCTGGTTTTCAATTTTAGGCACAGCTCCGTTTGCCTTGTTGTTGCCCCATGCCAATTTGTTCTGGTCGGGCGTGTTGTGCGTGCTGGTTGGATTGATCCTGTCTTCAGCGTTCTCAGTGATACTGGTATATGCACAGGAATTAATGCCAGGGAAAATCGGAATGGTGTCAGGCTTGTTCTTTGGCCTTGCTTTTGGCATGGGTGGAATCGGTTCTGCGATTCTTGGGTATGTAGCCGATAAAACATCCATTGACTTCGCATTCCGGATCGCTTCTGTACTTCCTTTGTTGGGGCTTGTTGCAGGCTTCCTGCCGAATCTTAAAAAGATGTACAGAGTATAGATTACAGGGTACAGAGTACTTAGTACTCTGTACCCTGTTTATATTTAGTGCCTGAACTAACTGTAAGGAAGCAATTTTTTTGAAAGAAATGCAAAGTTTTTTGCGAAGCGGATAACGATGAAATTTGAGAATTTCTATCCCAGACGTTTTCGTACTAAGTACTCTGTACTTATTTCATCTAGCAACTAGCACCTTTTCTCGTTACTGTTTACTGACTTCTCCATCCCTGAAACTGCTATCGCACCACAGGCGTCACCGGCGACATTGATGACCGTTCGGAACATATCCAGCAAACGATCCGGCGCCATGATCAGCGCAATAGCTTCAATTGGTATTTCAACCGCGTCCAGCACAATAATGAGCGTGATCATCCCTGCGCCTGGTATACCGGCAGCACCCACAGCAGAAAGGGTTGCAGTTAATGCAATGATCACCAGTTGCCCGGTAGTCAGCTCCATGCCTGTTGCCTGTGCAATGAATACCGCAGCGATGCTTTGGTAAAGGGCTGTTCCATCCATGTTGATGGTTGTACCCAATGAAAGAACAAAATCTGAAATTTCTTTTTTGATATTAAATCCGTTTGAAACCTTATCCATAGTAACGGGTAAGGTCGCAGCGCTGGAACTGGTGGAAAAAGCCATTAGAAAAACCGGCTGCATGGTCTTGAAAAACTTTTTATAGGTAATCGTTGAAAACAGTTTTATGATGAGCGGATATAAAATGAAGAGGATAACAGCTAAACCAGCGATCACCGTAAGCATATAATAAAGCAGCGATAAAAACACATTGGTATCAAAACTGATCGACGCGATCAATGCAAAGACTCCTATCGGCGCAATGATCATCACCAGCATCACCAGCTGCATGAACGTTTCATTCAATCCGTCGATCAGCTGAATAACAATTCCGGATTTGGAATCACTCACTTTTGTTAATGCAATACCGAAGAGGATGGCAAAGATTACAACCTGCAACATGAGTCCGTTATTACTCATGGCATAAAAAATATTATTCGGTACCATTTCTGTGATCATGTCCATGGCAGTGCCGGTATTGTCTTGCGCTTTTTCTATCAGCCCCGATGTTTTTTCCTGATAGGATTGTATCAATTCTGTTTTCGTTTGTTCAGGGATGGCTGCACCGGGTTTAACAATAGAAGCAAGCGATACACCCAGAATGGTGGAGGCAAGGCAGGTAACAGTGAAGAGCATCAATGTGCGTCCGCCGATACGTCCGAGTTTATTAATATCTCTTAAACCGGCAATCCCGCTGATGATCGATGTAATGATCAGCGGGATTGCAAGCATTTGAAGAAGTTTGATAAAGACTGTTCCGAATGGTTTTATGTAAGCGGTTGTCCATGCCGCACCGCCGTTGATATTACTTGCAGCGATGCTCCAGGCAATACCGATTACCATTCCTGCCAGTATCAGTATATGCAGGGGAATTTTTTTATTTTTTGTTTCAGTCAAAACGTATGGCTTTGTTTCTTAAATAAAAATCAACCATTACGATGGCTGCCATTGCTTCAACGATAGGTACTGCACGTGGCACCACACATGGATCGTGTCTGCCTTTACCGCTCACGGTAACTGTTTCACCTTTATCGTTAATGCTTTCCTGGTCAATCATGATGGTGGCAACCGGTTTAAATGCCACCCTGAAATAGATATCTTCTCCGTTGCTGATACCGCCCTGTATACCGCCTGAATGGTTGGTTTCCGTGCGTACCTTGCCGTTTGCGTCGGTATAGAATTTATCGTTGTGTTGCGAACCGAATTGTGCTACGCCATCAAAACCGCTGCCGTATTCGAAACCTTTTACAGCATTGATGCTTAACATCGCCTTGCCAAGTTCTGCATGCAGCTTGTCAAATACCGGTTCACCTAAACCTGCTGGTGAGCCTTCGATCACACAGCTCACCACGCCGCCAACAGTATCTCTGTTCAAACGGGTCTGATCAATAAACTCAATCATTTTTTCAGCCATGGCATCATCCGGACAACGGATGATGTTGGTTTCTGCATGTGCTATATTCAGGTCTTTCTAATCCGTTGTAAGTTTTAATGGTCCTACCTGCGACACGTATGCCTGGATTTTAATATTTGCTTTCGCTAAAATCATTTTCGCCAAAGCACCTGCAGCAACACGCGCCAGTGTTTCTCTGGCAGAGCTTCTGCCGCCACCGCGGTAATCACGCGTGCCATATTTTTCGTGGTAAGTATAATCTGCATGCGACGGACGGAAACGGTCTGCAATGTGTGAATAGTCTTTACTGCGCTGGTCGGCATTGCGCACCATCATAGCGATAGGTGTGCCTGTTGATTTTCCTTCAAATACGCCTGAAAGAATTTCGATCACATCGTCTTCCTGGCGTTGTGTAACAATCTTGGACTGTCCCGGTTTTCTGCGGGCCATCTCTGATTGAATGAATGTTTCATCAATTTCTATATTCGGCGGACAACCATCCACTATAACTCCAACAGCATTACCGTGAGATTCTCCAAAGGTGGTAATGCGAAATATTGTGCCGTATGTATTGCTCATTTTTTAATAACAAGGATTGCGGTAACTGCTAACATAACTAAAATAATCAGGTTCGCCAAGTGATTGAATAGATCATTGTTCTTGGTGAGGAATAGCTTGTTGTTTGTCTGGCTGGTATAACGGTTGTAAAACTCATCGTTCGTAAGCATGGCATTGCTTTCACTAACGCGTTCGCCATAAACATTCAAAGAAGATTTTGGATAAAGTGTATCGAATACATTTTTATTTGAATTGAAATAAACATATCTGAAGGCATCACTCATTTGATACTGGCCGCTGCGCAACGGATTAATCTGAAATTTAAATTCTTTGCGGATCCTCCATTGCCCGCCGGCATCTATTGTTTTTTGCGAAACAATCTGTTCGCTCATGAGCTCCATGTCGGAAGAGGTAAATTCAAACTTGCCAATAGAAGCGGGATCGGCATTGCCTTCCAGAATAATGGTTAAGTAAGTTGCCTGTCCGTTGCGAATCCGTTTTTCTTCCAGAAAATCTTTGCTGTGAAAAACACCCACCGGTACAATGCGGTCTACGCCCTGGTTAGGCAGGCTTTTCACTTTAATATGAATACTCTTATCTTTTAATACAAGCTTCTCCGGCGTACGTGCGATGCCTTCATCATGCGCACCTTTTTTATACATGTAAATATACCACTCTGTTTCCGGAAGAGTGATGTCTATGGCTTTCTGCGGGAATATAAACTGATCAACAACAATCAGTTTCAGAAATTTTTCCTGTCCAACAATAACAGTATCTTTTTTAAACTCCGGAGCAAACGATTTATCCTGGATCAGGCAGTTGTTATTCTTAAGTTTCTTCTTGATGTATTCTTTTTGCTCATTGCTGTTGACAAACGTAAAAGGAATACTGTTATTGAAAGGTACAAGTATATAACCTGTAATGTGGATGGGCTGTGTAGGGTATACTTCCTGCTCGCTTGCTGTAACATGCCATTGGATCTCGGGTATTTCTGCCTGCAGTTTTGCTTTTCCGATCCATGCTTCTGCTGGCGGCTCCACGGGCTGTTCAGCAAGGGTATTCAGAATATTTATGCTAAAAGCGGGATTTGTATATGTTTTGCCTTTTGCCAGTACAGAAATTGCAGGAATATAAAGCGGGCCTGCCTTTAAAGGTTCATACCATTGTGTGATGACAAAATTCTTTTCTCCGTCTTCTTTTCCATCAAAATAGGTATGGGATTTTACCATGTCGGCTATATCCGGAAAATTATAGGTTTTATACCCTTTGTATTCTTTTTTCGCGTCTTTTGAAAATGTAATAGATATACTGAAAAATTCATTTTTATGTAATACGATCTTATTACATTTAAAAGAAATAGTTTGACTATTTGAAGAAAAATTCAAAACTATACATATAAAAAATGCAATAATTGCTCTATATAATACTACTGAATTCAATTAATGGGTTTTTTAAGTGGTTTAATTACAAAAATGAGAAAAATACACGACAAATGGATTTCTTCCGGTAACCTTTCATGTAATATTTGCGTTAGTAATTGAAGTTTTCAACCAAAACAACGTATAGAGCACATGTTAGATTACACAAAATTTATTCTTGAAAAGGTAAGCTTTGACCAGCAGCTATTTGAGAAAGAATTATTGAAACATTTAAGTGAGCTGATTATTGAAGAAGTTCAGGAGCTAAAACACTGGTGTTATGAGCATTTTGGCCAAACATATGCACCGGTTTTAAAACGCTGTTTCGCTTAAACGTCTTTTTTTAGGAATGTCAGATTCCTGGAGAGACCTTCAAATTTAGTTCGTTTTATGGCAGAGTCTTTAAAAAGGACATTGAAAACATCTTTAGTGATTTCTTTTAAAGGCATTTCAAAGTATTTTTTGAGTTCTTCCGAAGGGGAGAACTCATTTTTATTTATAGGCTTTGCAAAACGGTTCCAGGGACAAACTTCCTGACAAATGTCACAGCCAAATGCCCATCCCTGCATCTGATCTTTAAATTCCATTGGTATCTGCTCTTTTAGTTCAATCGTCAGATAGGAGATACACTTGCTGCCATTAACCTGATAAGGTTCGGTAATTGCATTTGTCGGACAGGCATCAATGCACCGCGTGCATGTACCGCAATAGTCCTTGATCGGGCCATCGGTATCCAGTTCTATATCCAGGATCAATTCACCGATAAAAAAATAACTGCCCGCATCTTTTGTTAAAATATTACTGTGCTTGCCCATCCAGCCCAGTCCGCTTTTTTGTGCCCACACCTTATCCATCACAGGTGCAGAGTCTACAAATGCACGGCCGTGCACTTCACCAATGTGTTCGGTAATGTAGGCGAGCATGATCTTGAATTTATCTTTCAGCACATAATGGTAATCTTTGCCGTATGCGTAGCGGGAAATTTTAGCTTCTCCTGCCGAAAGCGAAGAGTCTTCAGGTGTATAATTCAATAAGACCGAAACAACAGAACGGGCGCCATCAACCAGTTTGCGCGGATCGAGACGTTTGTCGAAATAATTTTCCATCCATTGCATGGTGCCATGCTGGTTACGTTTCAGCCATGATTCGAGCCGGGGAGCTTCTTCTTCTAAAAATTGCGTAGCCGAAATACCACAGTAATCAAAGCCTGCGAGCCTGGCTGCTTCTTTCACAATACGCGTTCGGTGCGATGTTTGTAAAGAAGCCATGGTCTATTCGAATAAAGTACCTGATTGTGCGGGAGGCGTACGTTGTAAATGTTTGTACGCAAGCGGAGTTACCTCTCTGCCTCGTGAGGTGCGTTTTAAATAGCCTTCCTGGATCAGGAAAGGTTCGTATACTTCTTCAATGGTCTCCGCTTCTTCGCTTACCGCTGTAGCAATAGTTGTAAGGCCTACAGGGCCGCCTTTGAATTTATCAATAATGGTCAGGAGGATGCGGTTGTCCATGTCGTCTAAGCCGTTATGGTCAACATTCAGCGCCTCGAGTGCCATCTTCGCGATGTCAAGTGTAATGGTGCCATCGCCTTTCATCTGTGCAAAATCGCGGGTGCGTCTCAGCAGGTTGTTTGCGATACGCGGGGTTCCACGGCTTCTGCGGGCAATTTCAAAGGCTGCGGTTTCGAGGATCGGAGTATTTAATAAATCGGAAGAACGTTGAATGATGCGGGTAAGTAGTTTTGCATCGTAGTATTCCAGACGGGCATTGATACCGAAACGCGCACGCAGCGGGGATGTGAGCAAACCTGCCCGTGTAGTGGCACCGATCAGCGTAAAGGGATTTAAACCGATCTGGATGCTGCGGGCGTTGGCGCCTGAATCCAGCATGATATCGATCTTGTAATCTTCCATGGCTGAATACAGGTATTCTTCCACCACAGAATTCAAGCGATGAATCTCATCAATAAACAGGACATCGTTTGTCTGCAGGTTCGTTAACAGACCTGCCAGATCGCCTGGTTTTTCAAGTACCGGCCCCGATGTGATCTTGATGTTTGAATTTAATTCGTTGGAAATGATGTTGGAAAGCGTTGTCTTCCCAAGGCCGGGAGGGCCATGCAGCAATACGTGATCAAGAGGCTCGCCGCGTTGTCTCGCAGCTCCGACAAATACTTTCAGGTTTTCGATAATTTTATCCTGTCCGGCAAAATCTTCAAAAGAAAGCGGCCGCAGGGCCTTTTCAATTTCCTTTTCACTCGGAGTGAATTGTTCGTCGTCTGATTTTAGGTAGTCTTCACGCATTGTGATACAAAGATAATAAAAAGTACTGAGTACAGAGTACTAAGTATATAGTACCCAAAAAACGCTTAGAATCAGGCGTAAATGTACATTAAATGTAATATTTTGTTTTTAATACTCAGTACTTTGTACGCTGTACTCCGTACTTTTGAACTTCCTTTTGATTAATATTGTATAATATTTCTACCCTAAAAAAACAATATGCCTCAGTTACAGAAAGAATGGTTTGATACCTGGTTTGATACCCCGTACTACCATATTTTGTATAGCAACCGCAACGAAACAGAAGCGGAAGTGTTTTTAACCAATCTGATGGATCATTTGAAGGTTAAAAAAGGTGCCAGCATATTGGACCTGCCTTGCGGCAAAGGCAGACATACTTTGTTCCTGGCTGAAAAAGGATATACGTTAACGGGAGCAGATCTGTCAGGCGCCAGCATTGCCATGGCACAGTCGCATGCACCTGCAGGCGTAACATTTCTGGTGCACGACTTGCGCAAACCGGCATGGAATGAGTCGTTTGATTATGTGCTCAACTTGTTTACCAGTTTCGGATATTTTGAAACGGAGGCAGAAGATAAAGCCGCGTTTACCACACTTTCACGTGCGCTTAAAAAAGGTGGCTCACTGGTTATCGATTTTATGAATGTAGCGCGCGCGGTAAATTTGTTGAAGGAAGAAGAAACTAAAACGATCGAAGGGATTACGTTCCATCTGAAGCGCTATGTGCAGGATGGATATATACATAAAGAAATCCGCTTTGAAGCAGATGATACACCGTATTTCTTTACTGAAAGAGTGAAAGCCCTGACCTTAGAAGATTTTAAAGGATTTTTTACCTTTGCAGGTCTTACGTTGACAGATGTGTTCGGTAGTTACCAGCTGGACGCGTACGATGCTATTGAGTCGGATAGATTAATAATGATTGCTAAAAAATAACAGACATGCTTGTTAGTGCTATAATTTTATTTTTGGTTGCGTTTGTACCCGCGATACTTGTTTATTACACATCAGCAAAAGGTACAGAGAATTTTAAATTCATATTATCTTTCAGCGGGGCATACCTGTTTTCAATAACAGTTATTCATATTCTGCCGGAAGCAGTGACTGAGTCCGGCAACTTTAAACTGGCAGGTATTTTCGTACTGCTGGGGTATTTTTTACAAATGCTGATCGAGTATTTCTCAACCGGTGTAGAACATGGACATATTCATTTGCATGATCACGATAAAGGTTCTAAAAAATATTTCATCATGCTGGCCATGTGTGTGCACGGCTTGCTGGAAGGTTCTTTATTGATGCATCCTTCGCATATGCATGCGGAAGGTGACCACAATACCTTATTGATTGGATTGGTACTGCACAAACTGCCCGAAGCATTTGCACTGGCGGCTGTGTTGATCGGACTGATGCAGACCCGCATTTCTATTTTCGGATGGCAGCTGGTGTTTGCACTGGCGTCGCCGCTGGGTTTGTTCATAAGCGATTATTTATCTGACCAGGGAATCCTTGACGGCGAAGGCATGGGCTTGTTATTTGCTTTATTGGCCGGCAACTTCCTGTATATTTCTACAACCATCTTTTTTGAATCCAATCCTCAACACAAGTTTAAAGCCAATCGCTTACTGATGTCTTTATCCGGAGCCGTAACGGCTGTAATTGTTGAGTATGTAATGGGCTAAACCATGCTGCAGAAACTAAACGTCTTTAAAGTTGTAAATAATCCGGATCGAATTTCAAGTGTAGATTTTTTCAGAGGAATAGCAGTGCTTGCAGTCGTTCTTTTTCATTTCAAGGGCACACTTCCTTTCGGATATTTAGGTGTTGAAATTTTTTTCGTGATCTCCGGCTTACTTGTCGGCGGCCTATTGACGAAGGATCTAACGAATCAGAAAAAAATTGTCTTCTTTGAATTTTTTCTGAAAAGGGGTTTTAAGATCTGGCCATCGTACTATATGTTTTTGTTACTGGGTACAGGCGTGGCTGTTTTGTTTTATAGTCAGTCGCATCCCGATCAGATCATTCCTTTGTGGGATTTGAAGCGCTATCTGTTCTTCTATCAGAATTATACCGGCGGTCCTTTTCACTGGAGTTTTGATCATGTATGGACCTTGTGTGTGGAAGAACACTTTTATATTTTACTTCCCATCTTATATATTTTCATTCAAAAAGTTTTTCCGGTTGAAAAACAGAAACAAGCGTTGTTCCTGTTTGTGACTGGTGTGATTGTATCGGGGATTATTTTAAAACACTGTTCATATTTCTTTACAAACAGCAAAGATGTAATCGCAAGTACGCATAACCGGATTGATGCATTGGGTTGGGGTGTGCTGCTGAATCTTATTGTAACGTTTTACGGGGATAAAATAAAAAACAAAAAAGTGCAGGTATGGGCTACCTGTTTAGGCGTACTTATTTTCGCGGCAGCCATTATAGGTTCTGTGTATTCCAATGAAAGCCTGTTTTATAAAATGTACCTGCATACAATTATTCCGTTTGCCTTTGCATTGGTTTTGCTGGGCGTTTATTATATAGACTTTTCCAGCATTAAATTTATACAGGTGATTGCTTACTATAGCTACAACTGGTATCTGTGGCATCCGGTCTTTGTGTTTTTTATCCATGACCGTTTGGGCGCAACCTGGCTGGGCGTATTGTCTTATCTGGCAATTACGTTCTCAGCAGCAGTATTGAGTACTATTCTGATCGAAGAACCTTTTCTGAAAAGAAGGAAAAAAGTAATCGACCGCATTTTCCATTGAGTATAAATAACTTCTCACTATCGTGATTCACATCCATGATCTGTGTGTGTCCTTCTTTAAAAGCCATTTAAATTTTCTATCTCTCTTCGATCAATTCTTTGGAAAGCTTTTGAGTTATTTTTTCCAGGTCTGAAATATTCTCCTCGATCTTAGTGTCACAAAATTCTTTTTCATGTGGCGGAATATCGTGTTTGGAAAGGCTGATCAATCCAATGATACGCGCGATATACGCCCGGATCTCATGAGCGTTCGTATAGGCAAGATTTTTTATGCGGTCGTTCTGCAGTGTGAGTTTTTCTGTACGTTCAGCGACTTTCTTTTCCAGTGTTGCATTCAACACGCTTAAGGATTGGTTCTGTTTGTCTAATTCTGTACTAAGTCTCAGCAGGTCTTGCTGGCTCTTCTGAAGTATATATTTAAAGAATGTAAAGGAGCTGTATAAAAAAGCAGTAATGATTATTTTAGCCAACAGGTAATACACGTAATACTTTTTTATAAAATCAAGATCCGGCAGCGAGTGGAAATGCTTAATCAGGAATTCATCGAAGGTCAGGATAAAAGTTATATATAAGCCTACGATAGGAAACAGAAATATTTTTTCTTTTTCCAGAGAAAAAATTAAAAACGGAATGATACCCAGTACCATGAAGGCATAGGGAATCCACAGGAACATACCTGCATGAATAAAATTGCTGATGAAGATGGGGAAGATGATCAAGGAAAAAGCAGGTGTTACAGATGTTATGATTTTAGCAAGGCTATAATGTCTGGAAGCATTCAGGAAAAGACTTATAATACTGAATAATAGCAACAGGATACAGCGCCCGTAACTTTTGGCTCCATCATCAGTCAGGATCGTAATGGCAATTGTTAATGGAATGGAAACTGCACAAATGAACAGCAGGTTGACCATGTTGGTGATGCGGATGAAGTGTCTATTTGCAGAGCCTGTTTCAGGAAGCACGCCCAGGTTAATGATTTTTTGAAAAAGATGCATAAAAGTAGTTGTTATGGGGAATTGAAGGTGTTTCAATATACTGATAATATGTATACGTAGAAATCAGGGAAAGGGAGAAAAATATACAATAAAATGAAGGGGCAGGTATAGGGGATTGATTGGAATTTAGCCGGTTTAATGAATATGTCTGAAACAGGAATTTTTGGTTCATTAAACGCTAATGGATTATCTCCACCCAGCCCTTTTTACTGCAATTGTTGTTGTAACCGACTTCGTAATAACAAAAGCATTTACAATTTCCTGCCGCCCATGATTTCAATTTCAGAACCTTCGGCTAAGAAGATGGATGTAGGCTTCGTCTCCAGGAAGGGAACAAACGCTTCACCAAATAATTCTTTGGTACTGAAAGAAAAATTGAGGCTGTGCATGCGGTATACCTGCCAGCGTGGATGCTTCACTTCGTACTCAGATGTAGTACTTGCAGAACGCCTGGTATAACCCCAGTAATGCTCTGTGATAAACTCTGCTTCGCTGCCCGGTTTGATGTCTACAGGCTCTATGCCTGCTTTCACACGGATATAGTTCCACTTATTATTTACTTTCCATTCGTATTCAATGCGCTGTTCATTTTCCAGGAGATCCCATTGATGGCGCATCGGCAATGTCTGATAATTTTCTCCGTAAAGTGTATTGGCAACGAATGTAACCAGACGCTTAGGCACCAGTTCCTTTATAAATACGGTGCCGCGTTTCCACTCACCGTTTTCAAGATAACGCACATAAAAGCGCAGGTTCACTTCAGGGAATGCTGTGTGGTGCGGAATGGAAATGCCTTTGATCTTTACCGCATCAAACAGAAAACTTACGACGGATACATAACAGGTATCGTTCCAGATGTCAAGCTCTGTATGGGCCGGGAGGTAAGGCTTCAGTATTTCAGGATCTACTGCGTAGTTCGCTAAAATGAGTTTTCGCCATTGAGCAGTAAGGAAACGTGAAGCCATAAATCGGAGTGTTATTTAGAGTAAAGATAAAAATATTCTTTTATTCGTCACATACATGAAAAAGCAATGAATGCTGTTCGGTATTTAGATAATATCCAGAATCACAACTCAGCTTTCATTGCCGTTTGGCTTTATTCAACGGGGAATAAATGCTTTATATTGAATATTTGAATGGTGTTTAGCATACATGGCCAATATACCTTTGATAAATAATTTCTCTCCGTCACATAAATGTGACGGCAATGAATGCTATTCTGCTCTTTGTATAATTTATTTATCTTAATAATTGCCTGAAAAGTTCTACCAAAGAGAATCCCAAAGAATCACAACTCAGCTTTGATTGCTGTTTGACTTTAGTCAACGAGAATAAATGCTTTATATTGAATATTTGAATGGTGTTTAGCATACATGCCTAATATACCTTTGATAAATAATTTCTCTCCGTCACATAAATGTGACGGCAATGAATGCTATTCTGCTCTTTGTATAATTTATTTATCTTAATAATTGCCTGAAAAGTTCTACCAAAGAGAATCCCAAAGA
>NZ_JBQCDF010000133.1:0-6751 GCF_051961495.1 Cytophaga sp.
CATGAACATTTTCTTTCGTGTCTACATAATAAGCAGAATCAGTCGTGATCTTATATACCGCAGCAGAATCTTTAAACAGTTTCTTTGAAGTTCCGCTGTAGAACGCATCTATGTAACTCAAGGTCAATCCTGATTCCCAAAGGCGCTCGTTGAATTCTTTATAATAAACAGAATCGCCTTTCAGATAAAAAGTATCTACCGGTTCAATCGTATAAGCGCTTTCCCTGCCGTTGAACATCATGGTAAAAAAATTCACCTCTTCAACATCTATGCTTTTATGTTTTTTAATCAATTGTGTTTTAAAACCCGGCGGTTGTTTCTTGATCAGGTTGGCACCATCATCGGCATTCGGTGTATTATCTGGCATGATCGAATAACCAAGAATAGCAATGATATGTGCAAGAATGATCAACCCCAAACCAAACATCGCAGGTTTGTTGCTGAACAAGCGTTTTTTAATATAAAATGAGGGTGAGTGTACGTCTTTACTTTCCACGGTTCTTAATCAAATATTATAACGTATTGTGTGCCAGCAAACCTTTTTTAGTGGCCAGATAAAAAAAGGCAGAACTGTTTTTTATCCACGTATCCATATCTACGATTTCTTCGTCGGTTTGTTTATCCATGACTTTCACCCATTCTTTCTCAACCATTGAAATGAGTAAATCTCTTAACTCCTGTTCCGGTAGCCGCAATTCCCTCCCAAGCTCAGCAAAGGTTTGAACAAAATACAGCTGATCCAGCAAATCAAATTCTATATCCGTCATGAAAGCTTTTCAATTCGTTCTTTCCATGTATAACTGCCCAAACGCGATGCAATTCCAAAACCAACCGCATAAAATGGATACAGTACAACAGCGTTTATAAATGTACTGTTTTTAAAGTCTATTGACAAGAACCGGGCTACAGACTTTAAATAGAAATAGTCAGAAACAGCCTTGGTTCCCCATAGAAAAGCAAGCCATTTCCAGCTCATAATCAAAAACATAGCTAAAAATAAAACAATAATAAGGGTAAGATGGAATATAAATATCCACACGGCGATCCATTGCACATACCGAAGTTTGTACTTTCCCCATTTGCCTGCCCACCGTTTCCGTTGCTGGTAAAATGTTACCCAATCCGGAGCCGGCGCTGTCGTTACAATCGCCGCAAATTCTTTACAAAAAACAACCGCTTTCGGAGAAATCTCTGCAGAGATCTTATGCATCAGAAACTCATCGTCGCCGCTGGCAATCGCTGAGTTACCCTCAAAACCTTTTACAGCAAGGTACACTTCCCTGCTATAGCCTACATTGGCACCATTGCACATTAGTGGATATTGTAATCCGATTGCACTTGCTCCACTGCCTACTAAACTTGAAAATTCGAGTGCCTGAATCCGGTTCCAGAATGAGGGTTCTCCCTGCATCCGTACAGGTCCGGATACAAAGCCCGCACCTGATTCCAGCCAGGTATGCATCATGGTTTTTACCCAATCCGGACCAATACGACAATCGGCATCAGTTGTTAAAATAAAGGATTCAGAACCGGCAGCAATAGCAGATGCGATCCATCTTTTCTTGCCCCGCCAGTCGGCATAAGCAGGGTTTAATGTTACCTGTTTGAATAATGTTGGATAGCGCGCGGTCCAATCCGCAAGGATAGCCGGAGTTGTATCCGTTGATCCATCATCGGCCAGGTAAATCCGCATACGTGCACGCGGATAGGTTTGTGCACAAAGATCCTGCAACAGCAAACCTATGGATTTTTCTTCGTTCCGTATCGGTATGATAATGGCTACTTCGGTTGTAAGTTCCTTAATAGAATCCTTCGGATATTTTTTTATTTTCTGCCAGCCCACAAACAATAGCATCCCGAAAATACTATACAGCAGCGCACATATAAACAGATAGATTTCCATGTTATTTGACTTTTGTATATTCTATTTTAAACATACAAAACAATCCTGTGAAAGATGGGATCACCAGGTTAAACAGCCATAAGCTGAGGCTTGCTAATATCACTTGTTCTTCTGCACTATGGTAATTTGAAAAAAAGAAAACAGCTGCCAGTTCACGTACTCCCAGATCCAGATAAGTAGGAACAATGGATTTCACAAAAAACGTAAAGATCCCGCCGATATATAAAATTTCTATAGGCAGGTCGACTTTAAAAAACAGCAGCAGTATAACAAACTGCGTAAGGAAAATGATGTAACGCAAACCCGATAGACAAAGAGTTTCAATGAATAAAATATTTGAATAATACCGCAGCGCATCAAACCATTTTTCAATAAGCTTTAGTAATGGTAAACGTTTCATTTTATCCAGCCATGCCACCCTGTACTGCCAGGCAAGATAAATAAACAATAAAGTTAATCCGGCAATTCCAAATGCAGCCCACAAACGATGATCCGTATTAATGAAGAAGTAATAATACAATACAGCTCCGATCCCTGTCATACAGGTTACACATAACTGAGCAATACGTGAAAATAAAACTGAGCCAATGCTTTCCATACGTTTTTCTGGATCAATAAAAAGTACACGGCCAATATAATCACCAATGCCATGTGGTGTGATCAGGCCGGCTGCAATACCGCTAAAGACAGCCATCAACGCAGTTCTAAAAGGAATTGCTGTTGTGGAACGCAATAAACGCTGCCATTTAAATGCTTCAACCGAAAGATTTAAAAGCATACCACCCAGCATGACAAAGAATAACAGTATTCCTTCGGAAGTTAAAAATGCATCGAGAATCGTGGAGGCTAATTGTTCCTTTTTCAAAAGAATTGAAACAATTAAAATGCATGAGATAACAAATACAGTTATTTTTATTCCTATTGAAAAGAAAGTAGACTGGGTGATTTTTTTCACAAAAGGTTCGCTAACTTGCATGTACGAATATGGTCAATAAAAGTACTCCTCCGCTCATCGATCGAATCGTCCTTGGTATTGACCCGGGAACGAATGTAATGGGTTACGGCCTGATTGCAATTAAAGGAAATCAGTTGACCTTAATTCAATTTGGCGTAATTCATTTGAGTAAATACGCCGACCATGCAATAAAGTTAAGTAAAATCTTTGAGAGGATAACGACTTTAATTCAGGAGTACCATCCCGACGAAATGGCAATCGAATCCCCCTTCTTTGGCGAAAATGTGCAGTCGATGCTGAAGCTGGGAAGAGCGCAGGGTGTGGCCATTGCAGCGGCTATCTCCCAACAGGTGCCCATTTTTGAATACGCTCCTAAAAAGGTGAAACAATCGGTCACCGGCAATGGCAATGCTTCCAAAGAACAGGTTGCTTCTATGCTTTCCAAATTGCTCTCATTCCAGGAAATTCCTAAACTGCTTGATGCAACCGATGCCTTAGGCGTTGCTGTGTGTCATTACTTTCAGAAAGGAACTGTTAAAAAAAATAATGGCGGCTGGGAAGCTTTTCTGAAAGAAAATCCGGACAAGATCAAATCTACGCCGGGGAAAAAAAAATAGCCCGCACACAAATGAAAACTTTGCACGGAAAACTGCGTAATATTTCCCGTATACTTTGGTATTTCATTTTAATAATTCTTTTCAAATCTACTCCCATTGCATTTGATTTATGAAAATTCAACAAAACATTTTTCCTGTAACAAGACTTCTGTTCTGCATACTATTAATTTCTCTATCTGCATCGAACAGTTTCGCACAAAAAACGCCCTATTATTCTGAAAGTTTTAACGCTGAAAAATCCTCCTGGTTTACAGGAGGAAATGAAAACTATAATTTCAGCATAGACCACGGCGCCTATATATGCACCAATAAAGCAACGGATGGTTCCTGGTATTACAGCACGATCAACACGTACCTGAATGCGCAAAAAGATTTTTCTTATGTTTTTAAAATGAAGGAAACTGCAAGCTTTGGTAATGAAGGATCAGGCATTTATCTTGAAGGCGAAAACGGTAAAACATTTTTTTTTGTGATCAATCCGGAAAGATTTGAATATTGGATTGCCTCTAAAGAAAATGATAAGTACACATATTTATATGAATATTACGGATCAAATACCCGCAAAAGAACATCCGCTATAAAGCCACGTGGTGAGTACAATACACTTGAAATTGCACATACAGGGCCTGATGTATTATTTAAGCTGAACGATACAGAATTACTTTCAATTCCTTTTGCCGGTTCTGGTTTCGAATCATTAACAGGAACATTCGGAATCGTTTTAAGAACCAATATGACGGTTGAAATTGAGGATATCAATTTTTATCATGACGTGCAGATCAAAACCATTGATAATTTGTCTGCAGGCATAAAACGTGAAAATCTTGGTCCAGCCATAAACACGATCTATGCAGAAAAACTTCCTCTTATATCCCCTGATGGAAAAACACTTTTTTATTCAATAGAAGGAAATCCGGATAACACGGGTGGTGCAGGAGACGGCGACGAAATTTACATGTCAACAACCAATGCTGCCAATACATGGAATAAATCTGTACGGTTGGGTTATCCATTAAATAACAGCGGGCCGAATGCAGTTATTTCAATTACACCGGATAACAACAGCATGCTGATCATGAACCAATACAATGAAGATGGTACACAAAAATCTTCTGGTGTCTCTTTTTCATACCGTACAGAATCCGGCTGGTCTTTACCTAAAGACATACTCATCAAAAATTTTTACAACCGTACAAATACCAATGAATATTCATTATCTGCCGACAGAAAAGTTTTATTTATGAGTTTGCAGCGTGATGATTCCAAAGGTGATAAAGATATTTATGTAAGTTTTCTTCAGGCAGACGGTAGTTTCAGCGAGCCCTTAAACCTGGGTAATACGATCAATACTTCAAAAGGTGAGTTGACTCCGTTTATCGCTGCCGATGGTATTACGTTATATTTTGCTACTTATGGACATCCGACATATGGCAGCGCTGATATTTATATGAGCCGCCGTTTGGATTCAACCTATACCAATTGGTCTGAACCCCTTAATCTGGGGCCTGAAATAAATTCAAGCTCCTGGGATGCGTATTACTCCGTACAGGCATCCGGTGATTATGCCTATATGGTAACAGGAGAAAATACCATCGGGAGTATAGACATCATACGCATTGCCCTGCCCCAGTCAGCCAAGCCAAAACCAGTGGTTATTGTTTCCGGTAAGGTATTGCATGTAACAACCAAAGCTCCTCTTAAAGCAGACATTCAATACATAGATTTAAAAACCGGCAAAGAAGTAGGTATTGCCACGAGTGACCCCAAAACCGGAAGTTATAAAATCGTTCTTCCTGCCGGTGCTAATTATGGGTTCCTTGCTCATAAAGAAAACTTCTTCTCTGTGTCTGATAATATCGACCTGACTACACTAACCAGTTACAAAGAAATCGAACGCAACCTTTATATGGCGCCACTAATTACCGGACAAACAATACGACTGAATAATCTGTTCTTTGACTTCGGTAAAAGTGATCTCAGAAAAGAATCTTACGCTGAATTAAATCGTACCGCTGAATTAATGAAAGAACACCCGACAATGACGATTGAAATATCCGGTCATACTGATAATGTCGGTAGTGAAACAGATAATCTGGTTTTGTCTGAAAACAGGGCTAAAGCTGTATTGAATTACTTAACGTCTAAAGGCATAGCTGCTGAGCGCATCAAATCAAAAGGATATGGTAAAACAAAGCCTGTATCTACAAATGATACAGACGAGGGCAGACAATTAAACAGACGTGTGGATTTTACCATCACAACAATGTAATTCTGCAGATTCAGCTAAGAGGAATGATTTTTTTCTTAGCTGAATCTTTTCTTTAGTTTCAAAAAAGGTCTTTCAATACTGTAATAGGTAGCCATTCCGGCAATAACTGTTCCAAGTAAGCAAATGGTAATAAATAATAATGCGACTACCGGAGTCACATTTTCTGTATCAAAAATCTTCACAAAGAAATTAATAACGATGGTATGAGTCAGGTAAAATCCATATGTATACACACCCAAACGGCTGAATATATTTTTTTGCGGAATGTGAAATAATTCTTCTTCAAAAACAATAAGCGTAAGTAATAAAGCATATATGGATCCCAAAATGGTTGGTTCCATCAATATTTTGTCTTCAACATTCAGGTTCGGTAAAATAATTATCATACCTACGCCCGCAATCAGTACTGTAATTTTCAATGTAACAGACAGACTGCTGAAAAATACTGTGGCCTCCTCCTTTCTTTGTATCAACAGCCATGCAGGTATTGCTCCATAGGCAAAATAATCCATATTGGTAAGCAAATCTAAAAATGCCCGGTCGTGGAGATAAAATACATACCTGGAAATATTTGCGGTAATGATGGAACAAGCAATCAACCAGAAAAGGTTTCGCGTTGAAATAAAATATAAACTTAAGGCCCACAGTATGTAAAAGTGTTCTTCCACACAGACAGACCACATCACTCCCAATGGAGAAACATTCGGAAAACTATTAGTAGCAATCATCTTATAATTTTCAAGGAAAGTAACCGAAAGCAGCCAGTTCGGCTCATACCCTTCGGCAGAGGAAGTCAAGGAAAGAAGTCTTAAAACAACGGGTGTCATGAAGGCAAACAACACCATGATAAAATACAACGGCCAGATCCGTAAGATTCTTCGGATATAAAATGCCTGCATGTTGAATGTACCGGTCGCTTTTTTTTTTTAAAAAATAATATATATTAATAAAAAAAAACAAAAAAAAAAAAAAAAAATTAAATAAAAAAAAACCCCAAAAAAAAAAAA
>NZ_JBQCDF010000134.1:0-10302 GCF_051961495.1 Cytophaga sp.
TATAATAGTGTTATTTTTTTTTTTTTATATAAATTCTTTGAACACTCAAAACACCCAAATATTTTATTTGGTTTAATATAAAACGTCCGCCCCGCCCTGATAGCTAACAGGTGGGGGCGGACTTTTTATATAGTATCTACAGAGTTAATTACGCTTATTCATTTCATCGCGCACACGGGCTGCTTTTTCGTAATCTTCTTTTTCAATTGCATCATCAAGCATTGCCTGTAATTGATCTAAAGACATATTTTTGATCTGATCTTCTCTGCCTGTAAAGTTCGTTTCAGGTTTATTGGAACTGATTGTAGCTTCTTCCAGATTATCTTCATCTTCCTCCTCTTCTTCATCTTCCATATCATCCGTTTCGTCGTTCAGTACAATACCAGCTTCAGACATGATTGTTTCATAGGAATAGATCGGAACATCAAAGCGTAAACCAATAGCGATGGCATCTGACGGACGGGCATCAATTTCAATATTCTTGATACCATCAGAGCAGATGATCTTTGCAAAGAATACACCTTCCTTCAAATCAGAAATAACAATTTCTTCAACGATGAAATGAAAAGATAATGCAAAAGACTTAAACAGATCGTGTGTCATCGGACGGTTCGGAATTACCTTCTCGATCTCAATAGCGATTGCCTGCGCCTCAAACATTCCAATAATGATCGGTAACCTTCTGTTACCATTTACCTCCCCTAAGACTAAGGCAAACGAACCCGTTTGCGATTGACTGGATGACAAGCCTATAATTTCTAATCTGATTTTCTCCACTCTACTGATGCGCTTTATTTAAGCAATTTAGCAGCTTCAGTCAATTTAGGTAAAACTTCAAACAAGTCTCCTACAATGCCGTAGTCTGCAGCTTTAAAGAACGGTGCTTCAGGATCCTTATTAATTACAACAATACACTTGGATGAATTCACCCCAGCTAAATGCTGAATTGCTCCTGAGATTCCGACTGCAATATATAAATTTGGTGCTACTTTTACACCTGTTTGACCAACGTGTTCGTGGTGAGGTCTCCAATCCATATCAGAAACCGGTTTAGAGCAGCCTGTAGCCGCACCTAAAGCTTTTGCCAGATCCAGCAAAACGCCCCAATTTTCAGGGCCTTTTAGACCTCTACCACCGGAAACTACAATCTCCGCTTCCGTCAATAGCAACTCTCCGGACATTTTTTCCACATTCGTAGTTTTAACCTTTGTATCAGCATCCGATACAGAGACAGTCAATGCTTCCACCGCGGCAGTCCCACCTGTTTCAGCCCCCTGGAATGCGTTTTTAGCTAATGTAATAACTTTGATATCTGTATTGATAGAAACTGTTGCAAAAGCTTTTCCGGTGAAAATAGCTCTCTTCACCTGGAAACCTGATCCTGTATCTGGTAATTCTGTAACATTGGTGACAATACCAGCTTTAAGCTGTGAGGCAACTTTCGCCGCAAACGAATCCACCAATGTAGACTTAGGTAATACCACAACCTTCGCTCCAGACTTTTTAGCCGCCTCGATCACAGCTGCTGCACATACCAATGGGGAGTTCTGATTGAAAACATCGCCTGTAACATGCAATACTTTTACTGCTCCGAAATTACCTAAGGCTGAAAGCTGGTCTGCCGGAATATTACCGATTGCAACAACTGTAGCTGCACCGCCGATTTTTGAAGCAACCTGCGCACCGTATGCAACCGCATCCATAGATGATTTTTTAATCTCAGAGCCATTTGACTCTACATATATTAATACTGACATAATCTTTCTCTAAATAAAGTGAATACAAGGATTAAAGTACTTTCGCTTCGTTACGTAACAGAGTAAGCAGCTCTCCCGGATTGGCTGCATCTACCATTTTGCACGCACCTTTCGGAGCCGGCAATGAAAATGTTCCGTAGGCAACTTCTTCAGCCACTGCCACCGGCTCAATCACGTTCAATGGTTTTGTCCTTGCAGACATGATTCCACGCATGTTTGGAATCTTCCATTCAGCGATCGGCTCCTGACAACCAGCCACAAACGGCAGCGCACATTCTACCGACTCTTTACCGCCTTCAATCTCACGTGTCATTTTAGCAACACCATTCTCAATATCCAGTTTCATGATAGGTGTTACTGAAGGCATACCTAACATATCTGCCACCAGACCATGCACGATGCCTCCGTTATAATCAATAGACTCACGTCCCATTAAAATCAAATCATAACCGCCAGTCTTAGCAACAGCAGCAATCTGAGCAGCAACAAAACCTGAATCTTTCGGCACTGCATTCACGCGGACCGCATCATCAGCACCAATAGCAAGAGCTTTACGAATCGTTGGTTCAGTTTCAGCATCACCAACATTCAGCACCGTCACAGTACCGCCATGCTGTTCCTTTAATTCTACAGCTCTTGACAACGCGTACTCATCGTACGGACCGATGATAAACTGAACACCTGCTGCATTGAATTTATTGTCTGCAAACGTAATTTTGGAAGTAGTATCCGGTACATGTGTGATACAAACTAAAATTTTCATCGGTTATATGTATATTTAATGACAAATTAAACCGGCAGCCGTCACTGCCGATAATTTATTGATGACGGTATGAATTAAACATAATTCAATTTATTATATTTAACTCTAATACATACTTAAAAGTTACATTTTTTATAAAAAAATGACAATTATTTAATGGATCGTTTAAAGTATTTACTTCAATTGCATCAGGAACAACCCAATGATCCTTTTTTGCTGTATGGTATCGCACTTGAATATAAAAAAAATGATTCTTCAGAGACTGGTACGTGTTTTGATAAATTATTAACTGTGTTCCCGGAATATCTGGCCAGCTACTATCAGGCTGCAGAATATTTCGGAGAAAAAGGTTACTATGAAAAAGCTTTGGCTATATATGACAAAGGCATAGAACTTGCAGCATCTTTAAATGAAACAAAAACATTAGCCGAACTAAAAAATGCAAAGCAGAATCTTGAAATTGATCTGATGTAAAAGCATCTCTCAGTTTTCAAGATTGACTAGTTTAGCAGCAATACATTTCTTCACTTAACTCATACTCCCATGTAGCAGACACGAATGCGCTAGCCACCCTTAATTTATTCATTTAATCAATTTAACTTTTACACATTTAACATTACACGTATGAATATCACATTAAGTATTTTAGGAGTAATCCTGGCCCTTATCATCTTTTCAGGATTTGTTACGGTAAAGCAGGGATATGTTGCCATTATAACAGTCTTCGGAAAATACAGAAGGATTATTGAACCGGGTTTAAGTTTCAGAATCCCTTTTATAGAAACGGTTTACAAAAGAATTTCCATTCAAAACCGTTCTGTTGAAATTGAATTCCAGGCTGTAACACAAGATCAGGCGAATGTTTATTTTAAAGCCATGATGTTGTATGCAGTTATCAACCAATCTGAATCAACCATTAAAAACGTTGCCTTTAAATTCGTTGATGAATCCAGTTTCATGCAAGCACTTATCCGTACCATTGAAGGCACAATCCGTAGCTTTGTGGCAACAAAAAAACAAGCTGAGATCTTAAGTCTGAGGACAGAAATCATCGAAGAGGTGAAGATGCATTTAGATGGTACGCTGGAAGAATGGGGTTACCACATGATTGACATTCAGCTGAACGATATCATGTTTGATGACGAAATCATCAAATCCATGGCGAAGGTTGTTGCTTCAAACAACCTGAAAGCTGCTGCAGAAAACGAAGGTCAGGCTTTATTGATCACAAAAACGAAAGCTGCAGAAGCGGAAGGTAACGCGATCAAGATCTCTGCCATCGCAGAAAAAGAAGCTGCAATCCAACGTGGACAAGGTATTGCTTTGTTCCGTCAGGAGGTTGCTAAAGGTATGGCACAGGCAGCGAAAGAGATGTCTGAAGCGCAGCTTGATTCTTCTTATCTGATGTTCTCCCTGTGGACAGAATCGATCAAACACTTTGCTGAACACGGAAAAGGCAACGTTATCTTCCTGGATGGTTCAACTGAAGGTATGCAGAAAACACTGCACCAGATGATGGCGACAACAAAGTTACAGGAGAAGAAATAACTTCCCACCTTATAGAATCGAAGACTGACCGGCAATCCGGTCAGTCTTTTTTTATCTTACTTATAAATGAATGTATCAATTCCTAAAATTCATTCATTTTTATTCAGTAATTCTTTCCATACGTCACAACATGTTTATATATTGAATGCAAAGCAGAAAACTAGTACTGAGCGTATGAAAGTTGAACAATTATATACAGGATGTCTGGCTGAAGCAGCCTATTACATTGAATCAGAAGGCGAAGCAATTATTATTGATCCCTTGCGGGATATACAGCCTTACATCCAAAAACTGGAACGTAATAACGTAAAACTTAAATTCATTCTGGAAACACATTTTCATGCAGACTTTGTTTCCGGGCATATAGATCTGGCGGAAGCCACCGGCGCTGAAATTGTTTACGGCCCTAAAGCCGTTACGTCTTTTAAAAGCCACCTTGCGCAGGACCATGAAAAACTGCGTGTCGGAAAACTTACCATTGAAGTACTGCATACACCGGGACATACCCCAGAATCCAGCTGTTATTTATTATACGATGAAAACGGCAACAAACATGCTGTCTTCACCGGAGACACATTGTTTATAGGTGATGTAGGCAGGCCGGATCTTGCTATCAAAAGTGATTTAACGAAAGAAGATCTGGCAGGTATGCTTTACGATTCACTGGAAACAAAGATCAAAACGCTCCCCGACTCCATTCTCATTTATCCGGCACATGGCGCCGGATCTGCCTGCGGAAAGAACATGAGCAAGGATACGTTTGATACCCTGGGTAATCAAAAGCAGAATAACTATGCGTTAAAAGCGCAGGACAAAGCCACGTTCATCAAAGAAGTACTGGAAGACCTGCAACCTGCTCCGTCCTATTTCAGTGTAAATGCATTAATGAATAAAGAAGGTTACAGAAATACTGCCGAAGTAATTAAACAAGGTAGCATTGCCCTTGATGCCGACGGATTTGAAAAACTTCAGGAACAAACGCGTGCATTGCTATTGGATACCAGAGATCCGGCAGTCTTTAAAGAGGGCTTTATTCCAGGTTCCATCAACATTGGATTAAACGGGCAGTTTGCTCCCTGGGCCGGCGTGCTGATCACCGATACAACCCAACCCATTCTTCTTATAACCGATACAGACAAAGAGAAAGAAACGATTATACGTTTGGCCCGCGTGGGTATAGATAACGTAATCGGTTATCTTAAAAATGGCTACCAAGCCTGGAAAGCAGCAAACAAACCTGAAGACATCATTCGTACAATCAGTGCAAAAGAATTTGCAGAGCAGGTTTCAAGCAATGCTGCATTAAACATTCTGGATGTGCGCAAGCCGGGCGAGTATGAGACCGGCCATTTGAATGAAGTCGGAAACGTGCCATTGGATTATATCAACGACTGGACAAGCAGTCTTGATAAAAATAAAACGTACTATGTGCATTGCGCCGGCGGTTATAGATCAGTTATTACAGAATCGATTCTGAAGTCCAGAAATATTAACAACGTCATTGATGTCGACGGAGGATACGGCGCAGTTAAAAAAGAACTGGATGCAAAGGCATAAGAAACGAAACCTATAGGAATTTGTCGGGCTAAACGCATCAAGTAAACTTATTGCATGAACCCTTATAGGTTTGATGCCTGATCAAATGTCCAGGCAAAAATCAATAATTTTATGTATCTTATATAAAAGGAATAGAAAACCGTTATTCCATTCATGTAAAACATACTGCTATGGCTTCATTTCAAGATCTTATCAATTCAGAAAAACCTGTCCTCGTAGATTTTCATGCTACCTGGTGTGGCCCCTGCAAGCAGCTGGCTCCTGTTATAGAGAAGGTTGCAACTACATTCAACGAACGCTTAAAAGTCATAAAGGTAGATGTAGACAAAAATGCATCTGCCGCGCAGGCCTATCAAGTCAAAGGTGTACCAACGATGATCTTATTCAAGCAGGGAAAGATTGTCTGGCGCGGCTCCGGTTATATGGACGAAGGACAGCTTAGCAAGACTTTACAAGCTTTCGTTTGAAATAATTAGAAATTAAAAATGTAGTCAATCCGCCGCGGCGGACTACGGAATGATAGGCCAAGTCTGAAGACTGGCCAGAGAGAAAATGAAGTCAGAGACTACTAAATAAAAGTCACTAGCCCGTTTCGCTAAATCTAGCGACAGAGAGAAAAATAGTTGCCAGATTCCAGAGTAAAGAGTTTTGAGTACTGATTATTTGAATCAGAAATTACTTATTCCATGGGGTTCAGGATGTAAGCTGAAGGCTTATTTATTACTGTTGTTATGCTGCTGAAATGGCAATAATATGGCATATATACGGGTGAACTACGGGTGAACTGCGGCTGAACTGCGGATGAACTATAGGTGAACCAATATTTTTTTTGTGCGGCACTGGGAATTTTATTTTCCGGCTGGGGGAAATTACCGATGTTGACGGTTAAAAATGAAATCTGCGATTGTTTATATGCAAAGTTCTATAAAAACAGATACAAATGCCAGTTAAATCTTGTTTTTGAAAAGCATTGTACAAGCAGCTGGACATGTGTTTACACGGAGACGATATTTATTCAACATGCAGCCAAAGACTGCTGAATGATTGACATCAGTCCATGCTGCACTAAGAATGAGCCAGAGGACTTTCACCCCTGTTTTGCCATCGGGGTAACAAGCCTGTACTCTATGATATTAAAATATTTAGTTGGCTAGGATAAAGCAGCGGGCTGTTGGTCGTTGACACAACAGCGGGTTGAATCTTGGTTAAGTATGATATTGACGACGCCAACATGGGTGAAAGGTGTACCAACGATGATCTTATTCAAGCAGGGAAAGATTGTCTGGCGCGGCTCCGGTTATATGGACGAAGGACAGCTTAGCAAAACGCTTGCTGCGTTTTGCTAATTATGAATTAGAAATTATGAGTTATGAATTATTTTAATTTATAATTCCTGTGTATAAAACAAAAAGGCTTGAATGAATTCAAGCTTTTTTGTTTTATCATGATAAGTTATTTTCAATTTATAACTCATAATTTATAATTCATAATTCTTTTAAAATGGTGCTGGCCCATCATCATCACCGCCGAAGTCATTTACCTTACTGCCCAGCGTTTGTCCGCCAAAGAACTTATTCTGGTCGCCGCCCCAGTTATTGTCCATATCAATGAAGTCGCCGCCAAGGTCAGCGAACTTCGTAAACTTACCAATATATTTCAGCTTTACCGTTTCCAGCGATCCGTTACGGTGCTTCGCAATAATTACTTCACCCGTACCCGCTGTAGGGTTTCCTTCCTCATCCTGTTCGATTTTGTAATATTCCGGACGGTACAGGAACATAACGATATCGGCATCCTGTTCGATCGCGCCCGATTCACGTAAATCTGAGAGCTGTGGACGCTTATCACCACCGCGGGATTCAACCGCACGGCTCAACTGAGACAATGCAATCACCGGTACTTCCAGTTCTTTTGCCAAGCCTTTCAATGCACGGGAGATTGCAGAAATCTCCTGTTCACGGTTACCACTGCCGCCTTTGTTACTTGTATCAGCCGACATCAGCTGCAAGTAGTCAATAATGATCATCTGAATATCATTACGCGACTTTAAACGTCTTGCTTTGGTTCTCAACTCACGGATCGACAAACCGGGAGTGTCATCAATGTAGATCGGTGCAGACGTTAACGGAGAAATTTTAGAGTGCAGCTGCTGCCATTCATATTCTTCCAGTTTACCCGTTTTAATTTTATAACTATCCAGTTCAGCTTCTGATGCGATCAAACGATTCACCAGCTGAACAGCAGACATCTCCAGTGAAAACAATGCAATCGGCTTTTTAAAATCTACTGCAGCATTACGCATGGCAGACAAGACGAAAGCTGTCTTTCCCATACCGGGACGGGCTGCAATAATAACCAAATCACTTTTCTGGAAACCGGAAGTAACCCGATCCAGATCAGCCAGACCACTAGGCACACCCGTTAAGCCGTCTGCCTGGTCTTTCTTTTCCGCAAGCTCTTTCAATGCCTGTCCGATAAGGCTTCGCATCTCCGAATAATTCTTACGGATATTTGACTCAGAAACTTCGTACAAATCTTTTTCTGTTTTATCCAACAGTTCAAAAACGTCTGTTGTATCTTCATACGCATCCTTGTGAATCTTGGAAGCAATGGTAATCAGGTTCCGCTTGATTGATTGTTCTGAAACAATACGCGCGTGAAATTCAATATTGGCCGCCGAACTGACTTTCGTTGTCAATTCAGTGATGTAATACGCGCCGCCAACAAATTCCAGTTCGGCTTTCGTACGCAGGTGGTTCACAACCGTGATCAAATCTACCGGTTCGGAACGGTCAAACAATTCCAGAACAGCCAGGTATATTTTCTGATGCGCTTCTTTATAAAAACTTTCAGGTTTTAAAATATCAATCACAGAGGTAAGGGCATCTCTTTCCAATAAGAGTGCACCTAGTACCGCTTCTTCAACTTCCAACGCCTGGGGCGGCAGTTTTCCCATTGACGATAACAAATCGGTTGCTATCGTATTTTTAGCTACAAATCCGGTAGACTTCGTTCTCGATTTTCCAAACTCCATACTTCAAATATAGGTCTATTTCTTAAGCAAAATGGATAAGCAAATTATGAGACTCCACACAACTTATTAGGCCACTTACCCACAAACTGTCAACACCTCTGCATATTACGTAAACATTAGCCTGAGATTAAAATTCAGTTATTCCATGCATACTTATCAACACACCTCATTTTCCTTTATCCACTTTGATTATTTTATCACGATTTCTTCTATTTTTGTTTGATTACAATTCATAAAAATGGCAAACAAGAGCGTTCATTTCATTGCTATCGGAGGTGCAGTCATGCACAACCTGGCATTGGCATTACATCATAAAGGTTATAACGTAAGCGGTTCAGACGACGAAATTTTCGAGCCTTCCAAAACACGATTAGCAGCATACAATCTTTTACCGGCTCAAATGGGCTGGTTTCCTGAAAAAATAACTACTGATCTTGAGGCTGTCATCCTGGGCATGCATGCCCGCAATGACAATCCGGAGCTACAGAAAGCCAAGGAACTGGGCCTGAAAATATACTCTTTCCCGGAATATATTTACGAACAGTCTAAAGACAAGCAACGCATTGTGATTGCCGGCAGCCATGGAAAAACAACCATTACCTCCATGATCATGCACGTGCTGAAAACACACAAGCGCAAATTTGATTACCTGGTAGGTGCAAAGCTGGATGGGTTTGACACCATGGTACAGATCACGGATGATGCACCGATCATTATCATTGAAGGCGATGAATATTTAACATCGCCGCTTGACCTGACACCTAAATTCCTGCATTACCATCACCACATTGGCTTGATCAGCGGTGTAGCCTGGGATCACATCAACGTATATCCTACTTTCGAAGAATATGTAAAACAATTTGATGCGTTTGCAGATTCTACACCCAAAGGCGGAATCTTAATTTACAGTGCTTCAGACGATCTTGCGACATTGATCGGCGATAAACCAAGACCGGATGTGCAATCGATCCCCTATTCAACACCGAAGCACGAAATCATTAATGGCATCACTTACTTACTGGCAGATAAAGAAAAAGTAGAACTGGAAGTTTTCGGTAAGCATAATCTAAAAAATATCAATGCTGCTAAAAATGTATGTTTAAAGATCGGCATTACGGAAGCCATGTTCCACGATGCAATCAAAACATTTAAAGGTGCAGCCAATCGTCTGGAAATCCTTGGCAGGGGCAAAAACAATGTGGTGTTCAAAGACTTTGCCCACGCACCATCGAAGTTAAAAGCAACTTCCAAGGCAGTAAAAAAACAATTTGCAGACCGAAAACTAATAGGCGTACTTGAGCTGCACACATTCAGCAGTCTGAATAAAGATTTTCTTTCCCAATACAAAGACACATACAAAGCACCGGATGAACCAATCGTTTACTTCAATCCGGAAACCGTTAAACATAAACGTCTGGAAGAAATCACGGAGCAGGATATCATTGAAGCATTTGACAATCCTAAATTGAAAGTATTTACAGATAGCAAAAAACTTGAAGAGTTCCTTTTTGCGCACGACTGGAAGCAAAGTAATTTACTTCTTATGAGCTCCGGTAATTTCGGCGGCATCGACTTAAAACAATTAACTACACACGTTCTGAATCAAAGCGCATAATGACAGATCAACTTCCCCGATCTCGAAG